>DVGP01000164.1 GCA_018712665.1 Candidatus Pelethomonas intestinigallinarum
CCATGTACAAGATGGGCCTCCTCACCGGGGCCCGGACCAAGTCCGCCAACATCGTGGGCCAGACCATGCGCCTCAACCCCCACGGCGACGTACCCATTTACGACACCATGGTCCGCCTGTCCAAGGGCTACGGGGCGCTGCTCCACCCCTTCGTGGACAGCAAGGGCAACTTCGGCAAGGTCTACTCCCGGGACATGGCCTGGGCCGCCAGCCGGTACACCGAGGCCAAGCTCGCCCCCATCTGCGCCGAGCTCTTCCGGGACCTGGACCAGGACGCGGTGGACTTCGTGGACAACTACGACAACACCATGAAGGAGCCGGCCCTGCTGCCCACCACCTTCCCCAACATCCTGGTCTCCGCCAACCAGGGTATCGCCGTGGGCATGGCCAGCCAGCTGTGCGGCTTCAATCTCTCGGAGGTCTGCGACACCACGGTGGCCTACCTGAAGAACCCCGACTGCGACATCGCCGCCACCCTCCTGGCCCCGGACTTTCCCACCGGGGGACAGGTGGTGCTGGAGGGCAGCGGACTGGAGGAGGTCTACCGCACCGGCCGGGGCTCCATCAAGCTCCGGGGCCGGTACCGGTATGTGAAGAGCGAGAACGTCATCGAGATCTACGAGATCCCCTACACCACCACCACCGAGGCCATTTTGGACAAGGTGGCGGAGCTGATCAAGGCCGGGAAGCTGAAGGAGATCAGCGACATGCGGGACGAGACGGACTTAAACGGCCTGAAGCTGGCCATCGACCTCAAGCGGGGCACGGACCCGGACAAGGTCATGGCCAAGCTCTTCAAGTCCACCACTCTCCAGGACGCCATCAGCTGCAACTTCAACGTCCTGGTGGCGGGGACGCCCCGGGTCATGGGGGTGCGGGAGCTGCTGGAGGAGTGGTGCGCCTGGCGGCAGGAGTGCGTCCGCCGTCGGGTGTACTTCACCCTGGGAAAGAAAAAGGACAAGCTTCACCTCCTCAAGGGCCTCAAGCGGATTCTGCTGGACATCGACAAGGCCATCGCCATCATCCGGGAGACCGAGGAGGAGGCCGAGGTGGTGCCGAATCTCATGATCGGTTTCGGCATCGACGAGATCCAGGCGGAGTATGTGGCGGAGATCAAGCTGCGCAACATCAACAAGGAGTATATCCTCAAGCGCACCCAGGAGACCGAGGCTCTCCGGGCAGAGATCGAGGACCTGCAGGACCTGGTGGACAGCCCCGGCCGCATCCGGAAGGTCATCATCGGGGAGCTGGAGGCGGTGAAGAAGAAGTACGGCCAGCCCCGGCGGACGGAGATCGTCTACGGCCACGAGCTGGAGACCTTCGACGAGGCGGAGGAGACCCCCGACTACCCGGTGACGGTGTTTCTCTCCCGGGAGGGGTACTTCAAGAAGATCACCCCCCAGTCCCTGCGGATGGCGGACACCCAGAAGTACAAGGAAAACGACGGCCTGCGCCAGAGCGCCGAGACCACCAACCGCGCCGAGGTCATGTTCTTCACCAGCCGGCAGCAGGTGTACAAGTGCCGCCTCAGCGACTTTGACGACGCCAAGGCCAGCGTCCTGGGGGACTACCTGCCCACCAAGCTGGGCATGGAGCCGGAGGAGGCCGTGGTGGGCATGGTCCTGCCCGGGGACTACGGCGGGTCCATGCTGTTCTTCTTTGAAAACGGCAAGGCGGCACGGGTGGAGCTCTCCGCCTACGCCACCACCTCCAACCGCCGCCGCCTCACCGGGGCCTACAGCGACAAGAGCCCCCTGGCGGCGCTCCTCCATTTGACGGAGGACCGGGAGCTGGTCCTCTACTCCAGCGACAGCCGGGCCCTGATCTTCTCCACAGCCCTCCTGGCCCCCAAGACCACCCGCTCCACCCAGGGGGTCCAGGTCATGGCCCTGAAGACCAGGGGGCGGCTGGCGGAGGTCCGGGAGCTGGCGGACAGCGCCATCACCAACCTGGGCCGGTACCGCTGCCGTTCCATCCCCGCCGCCGGCGCTCTGCTGAAGGAGGAGGACGGGGACCAGATGCGGCTGCTGTGACGGCGGGGCCTCCCGCCATCTCACCCAAAAGGATCAGACAGACAGGACAAGGTATACCGAGAGAAAGGGGTGGGTTCGACTTCATGACGCGACAGAAAAATCCGGTGCTGCGGCACCTGTGGAACTACGGCGTGATCACGGTCAGCTGCGCCATCTATGCGCTGGCCTTCAACTGCTTCTTTCAGCCCAACAACATCGCCATGGGCGGCTTCACGGGCATCGCCCAGATTTTGAACCTCTTCCTGCCGGCGCTGCCGGTGGGCACCACGGTGCTGGTGATGAACGTGCCGCTGCTGGCCGTCGCCGCCCGAAAGCAGGGGGCCAAGCTGCTGGTGGGCACTCTGTACGCCATCGCCGTCAGCTCCCTGATGATCGACGCCATGGCCCTGGCCTACACCTTCCCGCCCATGGAGCCCCTGCTGGCCAGCATCTACGGCGGCGTGCTGCTGGGGCTGTCCGTGGGGCTGATGATGCTCAAGAGCGCCACCACCGGCGGCACGGAGCTGCTGGCCAGGCTGCTGAAGTACAAGCTCCACGGCCTGTCCATCGGGCGGCTGTGCATGATCATCGACGTGCTGGTGGTGCTGGCCTACGCCGTCGCCTTCGGCAACCTGAACAACGCCCTCTACGGCATCATCGCCATGTATATCTGCTCCCTGGCCATGGACATGGTGGTTTACGGCCAGACCAACGCCAAGATGGCCTACATCATCAGCGACCGCAGCCAGGAGATCACCCAGTGGCTTCTGGACCGGGATATGGGGGTCACCCTCCTCCAGGGGAGGGGCGCTTTCACCGGGGATGAGAAGAAGGTGGTGCTCTGCGCCTTCAAGCGCAGCCAGATCGTGCCCATCAAGGCCGCCGTCACCCAGATTGACCCCAACGCCTTCATCATCGTCTGCGAGGCCCACGAGGTCCTGGGGGAGGGGTTCGGGGAGTATACGCCGGACAGCTTGTAGGTTTGTTTTGCGGGGGCTCCGCCCCCGGACCCCCTCTTTTTTGACGGATCTGTGCCGGCGCATCTGGCCGATGCAGGGCTGATTCGCGTGTCGCCGGACGGGAGGGGAGAAACATGTTTCTTTCCGAAACCTTTCGGGGGCTCCGCCCCCGGACCCCGGGGGTTTCGGGGGTTTCACCCCCGTGCCCTGAGTTACTTTTTGCTCGTGCAAAAAGTAACCAAAAACACGCACGGGAGGAGAAACCCTTTCGATGGGGTTTCTCCCCCGTGACCCCCTCTTCCGCGACGACACAAAGGGGGCTCGCCCCCTTTGGAATCCCCCGCA
>DVGP01000165.1 GCA_018712665.1 Candidatus Pelethomonas intestinigallinarum
CCGAAATTCTGGGCGAGATACTCCAGCATGGATCACGCCTCCTCGCTTTGCTGGATCGTTGGTCAAAAGATCGAAAAGAAGAGAAGAGAGAAAAGAGATGGTTCCGCCGGGGAACGGCGCTGGTTCCGTCCCTCCCGGGCGGCGCGGTTAGCTTTACCTAACCCGTGATCATAAGTTAGCATAAACAAACTGCTTTGTCAACCCCCTTTTCAAAAAATTTTCCCATAGGGGGGAAAATCCGGGGGGACGGGCGCAGGCTCCGCGGCCCGCCGTCCGCCGGGAGAAGCGGAAAAAGCTCTTGACAGCAGCGGTCCGCTGTGCTATAGTACCACCATCAAACCGTTGAGAAAGTGTGAGTAGGTCAGACAGGTACCGCGAAGCGAGCCGGGGGCGGTGGGAGCCCGGCGGGGATGGCCGGACCGAATGGGCTTTCGAGGGCGGACCCAAAGCCGCAAGGCCAGTAGGCGAGCCGGAGGGGACCTCCGTTATCAAAGCCGGCGCATGTCAGTGCGCGCTAAGTGGGCGCTTTTTATGGAGCGCCAAGCCGGGTGGCACCGCAGAAGTATATTTCGCTTCTGTCCCAGCACATGCTAGGGACAGAAGCGTTTTTCTTTTGTCCCGGGACCTTGAGATTTTTGAAAGGAGAAACCACCATGAGCGAGAACAAGATTCCCTACAAGATCTATCTGTCCGAGGACGAGATGCCCAAAGCCTGGTACAATCTCCGGGCCGACATGACCAACAAGCCCGCCCCTCTCCTGAACCCCGGCACCCTCCGGCCTATGACCCGTGAGGAGCTGGACGGCGTGTTCTGCGACGAGCTGGTCAAGCAGGAGCTGGACGACACCACGCCCTACTTCGAGATCCCCCAGGAGATCCGGGACTTCTACAAGATGTACCGTCCCTCTCCCCTGGTCCGGGCCTACTGCCTGGAGGAGAAGCTCCAGACCCCGGCCAAGATCTACTACAAGTTTGAAGGCAACAACACCTCCGGCTCCCACAAGCTCAACTCCGCCATTGCCCAGGCCTACTACGCCAAAAAGCAGGGGCTGAAGGGCGTCCCCACCGAGACCGGCGCCGGCCAGTGGGGCACCGCTCTCTCCATGGCCTGCAGCTACCTGGGGCTGGACTGCAAGGTATACATGGTGAAATGCTCCTATGAGCAGAAGCCCTTCCGCCGGGAGGTCATGCGGACCTATGGGGCCTCCGTGACCCCCTCCCCCTCCAACACCACCGCCGTGGGCCGGAAGATCCTGGCGGAGCACCCGGACACCACCGGCTCCCTGGGCTGCGCCATCAGCGAGGCGGTGGAGGTGGCAACCTCCCATCCCGGCTACCGCTATGTGCTGGGCAGCGTCCTCAACCAGGTGCTGCTCCACCAGTCGGTCATCGGCCTGGAGTGCAAGACCGCCCTGGACAAGTACGGCGTGAAGCCCGACGTCATCATCGGCTGTGCCGGCGGCGGCAGCAACCTGGGCGGTCTCATCGCCCCCTTCATGGGGGAGAAGCTCCGGGGCGAGGCGGACTACCGCTTCATCGCCGTGGAGCCCGCCTCCTGCCCCAGCCTGACCCGGGGCAAGTACGCCTACGACTTCTGCGACACCGGCATGGTCTGCCCCCTGGCCAAGATGTACACCTTGGGCAGCGGCTTCATCCCCTCCGCCAACCACGCCGGCGGCCTGCGCTACCACGGCATGAGCTCCACCCTCTCCCAGCTCTACGCCGACGGCTACATGGAGGCCACCAGCGTGGAGCAGACCAAGGTCTTTGAGGCCGCCGAGTACTTCGCCCGGGTGGAGGGCATCCTCCCCGCCCCGGAGTCCAGCCACGCCATCCGGGTGGCCATCGACGAGGCCCTCAAGTGCAAGGAGACCGGCGAGGAGAAGACCATCCTCTTCGGCCTCACCGGCACCGGCTACTTCGACCTGGTGGCCTACCAGAAGTTCAACGATGGGGCGATGACCGACTATATCCCCACCGACGAGGACATCGCCGCCTCCCTGGCCCAGCTGCCCAAGGTGGAGTAAGGGAAGGAAAAAGAGAACGCTTGCCAAGCCCTGTCCCTCTGTGATACACTTATAATAGTCGGTTGGCGGCAATCCCGCCCAGAATATGACGGACGGAGAGAGAGGACAAAATGGAGATATACGCCTGGATCGAGAGCGTTTTCCAGATCGCCGTCCAGTACGGCATTCTGGCCATGGAGGCTCTGGGAATGGCGGTTCTGCTGGTCACCGCCGCCCGCAGCGCCAAGGGCTGGCTGACGGGGGACCCCCATGTGCGCCTGACCCTGGCCCAGGGCATCGCCCTGTCCCTGGAGTTCAAGCTGGGCAGCGAGGTACTGCGGACGGTCGTCGTCCGAGATTGGAGCGAGCTGGGAATTCTTGGAGCGGTGATCGCCCTGCGGGGGGCGCTGACATTCCTGATCCACTGGGAGATCAAAAATGAAGAGACCAAAATGAGCGAATAATCTCCGAGGCCCCGGACCATTCTGTCCGGGGCCTTGTCTTATATTTCAGGACGCGGCAGAAAACCGTCCCTTTCTACGAAAAACAGCCAGAATTTTTTCAAAACAATTTTACTTCTGTACCTTGCAAATCCGTGGGACTTGCGCTATAGTGTATTTAGTTAAAATTGTGTCAATTTGGAGGACGGAGCAATGGGACACTTAGACCACGATCACACCCATGACCATACCCACAGCCATGACCACGACCACCTCCACAGCCACGAGCCCCTGCAGGCCAAGGACGGCGCGGTGGACGAGCAGACCGTGGCGGTGCTGCGGTACATGCTGGACCACAACATCCACCACGCCTCGGAGCTCAGCGACCTGGCGGACCAGCTCACCGGCGAGGCCCGCCACCAGATGCTCCACGCCGTGGAGTCCTTCGACCAGGCCAACGGCTATCTGTCCGCCGCCCTGGAGCTGCTGGAGAAAAAAGACCAGGACTGAGTAATATCTTATCCCAGAGTAAGGAGCGAACCCTATGTGTCTTTCCACTGTCTATAAAAACGAGAAGAACGACGACAACATCCTCTGCCGCTACGTGGCCTCCATCCAGGCCGACGGCGATCAGCTGACCTTTGTGGACGTGCTGGGTACGGTGACCACCATCACCGGCCGCCTGGTGTCCGCGGACCTGACCGCCGGCACCGTGGTGGTGGACGCCCAGTAAGGGGGGAGCGGCATGGCGGAGTATGAGCTGTGCTGTGAGATCTTCAACCAGTGCAGCAACAACCAGATGCGGGACGTGGACTTTCAGGAGGTGTCCGTGGAGGACACGGAGGCCTATGTCCGCAGCTTGGAACCCCGGGCGGAGATTGAGCGCGAGGAGCTCAGCGGCGGGGCGGTGGCCTACCACACCAACACCGCCGGACTGCGCAAGCGCTATACCTTTACGCCACTGTGACAGGCGGCGTGTTTTTGTGATGTGACCCCTTGGCGCGGCAGCGCCGATTGATACAGATTGTCAAAACTATGGAGGACCAACTATGAGCATTGCTGAGATTTTTGAAGAGAGAGCGGCATTTTCCTTTGAGGTGTTCCCCCCCAAGACCGACGTGGGCATGGAGAAGCTGTGCGGCGAGGGCGGCGTGCTGGAGAAGCTCTACACCCTGAACCCCGACTACATCTCCTGCACCTACGGCGCCGGCGGCACCAACGTGGGCAAGAACCTGGAGGTGCTGGACAAGATCCAGAAGGACGGCAAGTGCACCCCCGTCACCCACTTCACCTGCGTGGGCAACACCAAGGACGGCATCCGTGAGCAGCTGCAGAACTACCTGGACCACGGCATTAACCACATGCTGGCCCTCCGGGGCGACCTGCCCTTCGGCTGGACCGGCACCGGCGGCGACCTGCACTACGCCACCGAGCTGGTGAAGTTTGTCCGCCAGGAGTTCGGCGACAAGTTTACCATCGCCGTGGCCGGCTCCCCCGAGGGCCATATCGCCTGCCGCAGCCTGGAGGCCGACATCTCCTTCCTCAAGCAGAAGCAGGACAACGGCGCGGACTACATCATGACCCAGCTGTGCTGGGATATGGACCAGTTCAAGCGCTGGCTGGAGGCGATCCGGGCCGCCGGCATCTGGATGCCCGTGGACGTGGGCATTATGCCCGTGCTGGATATGGCCGCCACCATCAACATGGCCCTCAGCCGCAACGGCTGTGTCATGGACCGGAAGCTGTGTGAGATCATCTCCAAGCACTGGATCTTCCCCAACCCCTTCGACAAGGAGCCCTTCGACGCCGCCGCCGACCAGAAGAAGAAGGACTTCAAGGAGGCGGGCATTGAGTACACCATCAAGCAGATCGACGAGTACCGCGCCTGCGGCATCGACGGCATCCACCTCTACGCCCTGAACAAGTACGACGACGTGGCCCGGATCGTCAAGGAGTCCGGCATCGTGGATCTGATCTGAGACAGCGGCGGGGCATGGCGCCCCAGCACAAGCAAGTAATATTTAAGGAGACCTCTGCATTATGGCTCAAACCATCGCGCTGGCCGGCAAGGGCGGCGTGGGCAAGACCACCATCTGCGGGATGCTCGTGGAGTATCTGTGCCAGAAGAAGAACGGTCCTGTCCTGGCCGTGGACGCCGACGCCAATTCCAATCTGAACGAGGTGCTGGGGGTGGAGATCGAGTCCACCCTGGGCGACATCCGGGAGGACATCGCCCGGGCGGAAATGGCCGCCGTCAGCCCCATCCCCGCGGGCATGACCAAGGCCGACTACGCCGAGATGCGCTTCAGCGAGGCCCTCACCGAGGCCGACGACTTTGACCTGCTGGTCATGGGCCGGACCCAGGGCAAGGGCTGCTACTGCTTTGTCAACGGCCTGCTCTCCTCCCAGGTGGCCAAGTACGCCAAGAACTACCGCTATATCGTGGTGGACAACGAGGCGGGGCTGGAGCACCTGAGCCGGGGCATTCTGCCCAAGGTGGACGTCATCCTCCTGGTCAGCGACTGCTCCCGCCGGGGCGTTCAGGCCGCCGGCCGCCTGGCGGAGATGGTCCGGGAGCTGGATCTGGGCCCCAAGGAAGTGGGCCTTATCGTCAACCGGGCCCCGGGAGGCCGGCTCAACGACGGCGTGCGGGAGGAGATCGACCGCCACGGCCTGAAGCTCATGGGCGTCGTCCCCCACGACGACACCGTCTATGAGTACGACGCCGAGGGCCGCCCCAGCGTCACCGTCCCGGAGAACAGCCCCGTCAAGCAGGCGGTGCGGGCCATCTTTGACCAGCTCGCCCTGTGATGTAGATCCCCATTTCATACAGACACAAGAAGACCGATTCAAACGATACTTTGAAGGGAGTCAAACAATCATGCCGTTTGTCAAAAAGCCCCAGGTATTCAGCGCCAAGATCAATGAGCTGACGCTGGGTACCGGAGACCAGGCCGTCACCCTGGGCGGCCAGAACGTGTACAACCTCTATGCCTTTGACGGAGAGATCGCCAACCGCCCCAAGATCGGCATCGACGTCTCCGACGACCCCGAGCAGCCCTCCGAGGGCCTGAAGGCCTTCTACGCCGGGTGCGACACCCTGGCCCAGCGGGCCGCCAAGGCCGCGGAGCTGGAGGATGTGGATTTCGTGTGCATCCGCTTCGACATGGCCGACCCCAACGGCGCCAACAAGTCCATTGAGGACTGCGTGGCCGACGCCAAGGCCGTGGCCGAGGCGGTGAGCAAGCCCATCGTGGTGGCCGGCTGCAAGAACGCCGAGAAGGACGCGGACCTCTTCTCCAAGGTCTCCGAGGCCCTCCAGGGCAAGAACATCCTGGTCCTCTCCGCCAAGGAGGAGAACTACAAGGGCATCGCCGCCGGCGCCGGCCTGGCCTACGGCCAGAAGGTGGGCGCGGAGTCCGCCGTGGACATCAACCTGGCCAAGCAGCTCAACGTCCTCATCACCCAGATGGGCGTGGACGGCCACAACGTGGCCATGAACATCGGCTCCGCCGCCGCCGGCTACGGCTTTGAGTACGTGGTCTCCACCCTGGAGCGCGTCAAGGCCGCCGCCCTGAGCCAGAACGACACCACCCTCCAGATGCCCATCATCACCCCTGTGGGCGTTGAGACCTGGGGCGTGAAGGAGTCCACCGCTCCCGAGAGCGAGAACCCCGGCTGGGGCGACGCCGAGGAGCGGGGCGTGGACATGGAAGTGGAGACCGCAGCCGCCTGCCTGGCCTACGGCAGCGACGCCGTCATCCTCAAGCACCCCGAGTCCATTAAGACCATCGCGCGGCTGGTTGCCGCGCTCATGTAAGGAGGGCCCTGACAATGGCATTGAAAGGTCTTGACATTTTTAAGCTCACCCCGAAAACCAACTGCAAGGACTGCGGCAACCCCACCTGCATGGCCTTCGCCATGAAGGTGGCCTCCGGCGCCCTGTCCATCGACAAGTGCCCCCACATGTCCCCGGAGGCCCTGGCCACGTTGTCCGAGGCCACCGCGCCCCCGATGAAGTCCTACAAGGTGGGCGAGCTGTCCCTGGGCGGCGAGACCGTCCTCAGCCGCCACGAGAAGACCCTGGTCTCCAAGACCCTGTACGCCGTCCAGGTGTGCGACTGCATGGACGAGGCCAAGCAGGACGCGGTGCTGGCCGCCATCCCCAATGTGGACTATGAGCGCATCAGCGAGCGGATGTACGTGGAGATGATCTATGTCCGCCACAGCGCCGACAAGACCCCCGCCGACTACGCCGCCCTGGTGGCCAAGGCCAAGGCCCTGGGCCGTCCCCTGGTCCTCAGCTGCACCGATCTGGAGGCCGCCAAGGCCGGCGTGGAGGCCGCCTCCGGCGTGCCCTTCATCCTCAACGGCGCCACGGCCGACAACTACGCCGACATGAGCGCCCTGGCCAAGGGCGCCAAGGCTCTGCTGGGCGTCCGGGCGGAGAGCCTGGAGGCGCTCCACCAGGTGGTGGAGAAGCTGGAGGCCGCCGGCAACAAGGACCTGATCCTGGATGTGGGCGAGGCCTCCATCAAGGACGCCTACGCCAACGCCGTCCAGATCCGCCGGGCCGCCCTGAAGGACGGCGACCGCACCTTCGGCTATCCCTCCATCGTCAACGTGGCGGGCCTGGCCGGCGGCGACGCCCACCTGGAGGCCGCCCTGCTGAGCCTGTTCACCTGCAAGTACGGCTCCATCGTGGTCTGCTCCGAGATGACCTACGCCAAGGCCCTGCCCCTCTACGGCCTGCGCCAGAACATCTTCACCGACCCCCAGAAGCCCATGAAGGTGGCCCCCGGCATCTACCCCATCAACGGCGCCGACGAGAACAGCCCCTGCTGCCTGACCGTGGACTTCGCCCTGACCTACTTCCTGGTCTCCGGCGAGCTGGAGCGGAGCAAGATGCCCGTGAACCTGCTGATCACCGACGCCTCCGGCATGTCCGTGCTGACCGCCTGGGCCGCCGGCAAGTTCTCCAGCTCCTCCATCAAGAAGTTCTTCGACGAGTTCGACATCAACAACAAGATCAAGTCCCGTGCCCTGATCATCCCCGGCAAGGTGGCCGTGATGAAGGGCGAGATCCAGGAGAAGCTGCCCGAGTGGAGCGTCATCGTCGGCACCACCGAGGCGGTGCAGCTGGTGAAGTACCTGCGGGACGAGGAGTGGAAGAAGAGCTACGTGGACAAGTCCGCCGCCGCTGCCGCCCCCGCTGAGGGCCAGGCCGCCGCTGAGGCCGCCCCCGCCCCCAAGGCCGTCATGCCCGCGCCTCCCATCGTTGTCACCGGCCCCTACAAGCTGGAGGACAAGGAGGTCACCTACAAGGGCCACGACCCCGCCAGCAAGACCTTCGTCACCATCGGCGAGCGCATCCACTGTATCTCCCCCGCCATCCGCAAGGCCATGGACAGCTACGACGAGGGCCCCATCCTCAAGCGTGCCGCCGAGCAGATCGCCGCCGGCGCCACCTACCTGGATGTGAACATCGGCCCCGCTGAGTCCAACGGTCCTGAGCTGATGAAGTGGGCGGTGCAGCTGCTCCAGCAGAACTTCAACAACGTGCCTCTGGCTCTGGATACCGCCAACCAGAAGGCCATCGAGGCGGGCATCAGCGTCTACAACCGCACCAACGGCAAGCCCATCGTCAACTCCGCCGACGCCGGCAGCCGCATCAGCAACATCGACCTGGCCGCCGCCAACGACGCCATCGTCATCGCCCTGTGCTCCGCCGACGGCATCGCCAAGGACAACGAGGAGCGGATGATGCACTGCCACAACATGCTGGAGCGGGGCCTGAGCCACGGCATGGAGAGCGACGACCTGTGGTTTGACCCCCTGTTCCTGGTGGTCAAGGGCATGCAGGACAAGCAGATGGACGTGCTCAACGCCATCCGCCTCTTCTCCGACGAGGGCCTGAAGTCCACCGGCGGCCTGTCCAACAACTCCAACGGTATGCCCAAGCACATCCGTCCCATCATGGACTCCGCCATGGTGGCCATGGCCATGATGCAGGGCCTGACCTCCGCCATCGTCAACCCCTGCGACCTGCGGCTGATGGAGACCATCAAGAGCTGCGACATCATCAAGAACCACAACCTGTACGCCGACTCCTACCTGGAGATCTGAGCGGACAAGATCCCGTAAACCAAGCAACAAGGCCCGTATGCCGCACGGCATACGGGCCTTCCTCATTTCGCGCCTCTCCAGCCGCGCGCTCCCGTGCCGGAGGGCCGCCGGGCTATTCCCCCTCGCCGCCTTCCGTGCGGTCCTGAGGCTTCTCGGACTGGGTTCCAAAGTAGAAGGAGATCACCATCAGGAAGACGGTGAGGAAATCCCCGCTGTCCACGGCGCCGCGGAGGGCCAGGACGGCGAACACCGCCGTCAACGCCAGGGTCACCAGGCTCTTGACGCTCAGCAGGTTGGTCACTCGTTTTTTCATGGGCTCTGCTCCTCGCTTCTATCCCGCCGCCGCCCCTTCCAGCTTATGCCGGTGGGCGGCGAGAAGTTTTCGTTGTATCCCAGGGCGCTTTGTGGTACAATGCTTGATGAAATTGCGGACCGTGCCGTGGCTGACGGCACATGGACGTTTTGCCGCGCGTCCGCGCGGCAAAATCCTCCGGCGCGGGAGAGGAGGCGGCGGAATGCGGAGGGCCCGATGGAAAACAAGCGCCCGGCGGCTGGCGGCCTGGGCCCTGGCCCTGCTCCTGGTGGCGGGGCTGGCGCCCCGGCATGGGCTGGCGGCGGAGGAGGACGTGTACCTCACTGCCGTCAACGATGTGGTCCTGGAGATGAACGCGGAGACCATGCCCTTCTGGTCCAACGGGGCCCTGTATGTGTCCAACCGTGTCTTCGAGGGGACGGACCTCGGGGTGACCTATGTGCGGAATGAAACCATGGGCCTGGCGGTGCTCTACACCCCCCGGTCAGACCTGCGCTTCAACCTGGAGGACCAGACCACCACCGACAAGCAGGGGTACAGCTACAGCGTTCACGCCATCGAGCGGAGCGGCTACGTATTTTTCCCCCTGGATATGATCTGCCGCTACTTCGGCCTGGCCTGGAGCCTCAACGACACAGAGACCGTCCCGCTGCTGCGGATCACCAGCGGCAGCGCCATTCTGGACGACCGCTCCTTCATCGACGCCGCCTCCAGCTCCCTGCGCTACAACTATGCCGCCTACCAGCGGCAGATGGCGGAGCAGCAGACGCAGGAGGACCCGCAGCAGGACGACCCGGCCCAGGCGGCCACGGGACAGAGGGTCCATCTGCTTCTCACCGCCCAGACCTCCGACGACGCCCTGGCGGCGGCGGAGGCCCTGGCGGATGGGCAGACGGCTACCTTCCTTCTGACTCTGGCGCAGATGGAGGACGGGGATCTTCTCCGGGGGCTGGTGGCCCAGGGCCACGCCATCGCTCTGCTGGCCCAGGGGACCACGGCGGATGAGGTGGCCTGGGAGCTGGAGGAGGGCCGGGCCCTCCTGTGGCAGGCGGCCTGCGCCTGGCTGAACCTGGTGTGGTACGAGGGGGCGGCGGATATCGGCGGCGTGCTGGAGGAGATGGGCTGCGGCCGGGTGGCCGCGGACCTGGACCGGCGGGGCTCTCCCCTGACCTCCGCCGGCCGTGCCAGCGCCCTGCTGGGCGTCATTGGGGAGTACCGCCGGGACTTGGCGGTGTGCCTGGGAGACGCCGGAGCGTGTCTGACGGGCCTTCCCGCCCTGAGGGATGGATTGGAGGCGGCGGGCTACCGGGTCTGCTCCTGGCGGATGGGAACTGCGTGAGCAGGCGGCGCTAATTTACAAAAAGTTCAAGCAATCCGCCTAAAATGGTCTATACTGAAGGTATCTTGAAAGATTTGTCCCCTTTTGCAGCGCAAGGGGTGAAGAGAGGGTATGCGTATGGCGAGAAAGATCCTGGTCGTGGAGGACGACCACAACATTTCCGATCTGATCCGTATGTACCTGGAGAAGGAGGGCTTCGAGGTCCAGACCGTCTTCGACGGCGGGTCCGCCGTGGAAACCTTCCGGTCCTGGGAGCCGGATATGGTGCTGCTGGACATTATGCTGCCGGTGATGGACGGCTGGGCGGTGTGCGGCAAGATTCGAGAAACCAGCCGTACCCCCATCATCATGATCACCGCCAAGAGCGAGGTCTTTGACCGCATCCAGGGCCTGGAGATGGGGGCGGACGACTACATCGTCAAGCCCTTTGAGATGAAGGAGCTCATCGCCCGGATCAACGCGGTCCTCCGCCGCACGGAGATCCCCACGGATACCCGGAAGCGGCTGGTCTTCGACAAGCTCATCATCGACTTGGATTCCTACGAGCTGATCGTGGACGGCAAGAAGGTGGATACGCCCCCCAAGGAGCTGGAGCTCCTCTACCACCTGGCCTCCACCCCCAACCGGGTGTACACCCGCAACCAGCTTCTGGACGAGGTGTGGGGCTTCGACTACTTCGGCGACAGCCGGACGGTGGACGTGCACATCAAGCGCCTGCGGGAGAAGGTGGAGAACGTCTCCGACCAGTGGGCATTGAAGACCGTGTGGGGCGTGGGGTACAAGTTTGAGACCACCACCCCCAAAAAGCAGTGATTTTTTATTGATGCGGGGCTTTCAGCCCCACGCCTTGACCGTTTCGGGGCCTCCGGCCCCGGACCCCGGGAGTTTCGGGGGTTTCACCCCCGCACCTTTTATTAAGTGGGGCCTTTGGCCCCACACCCCGAGTTACTTTTTGCTTGTGCAAAAAGTAACCAAAAACACACACGGGAGGAGAAACCCTTTCGATGGGGTTTCTCCCCCGTGACCCCCTCTTCCGCAACGACACAAAGGGGGGCGCAAGCCCCCCTTTGGAAACCCCCGCATAGATGAGACCTGTCCTGAATTTCTTTGGATACTCCCGAGGGTGCGTCTCAAGAAAGTTGTTTTG
>DVGP01000166.1 GCA_018712665.1 Candidatus Pelethomonas intestinigallinarum
CTGAAGAAGGGCAGCCGCATCACCCTGGAGGGCACCCGCCTCCCGGCGGTGGAGGAGGTGGCGGTCATGCTGGACTACGCCGACGGGACCCTGCGGGGGGCGGGCTTCGCCCCCTACTACCTCTACCGGCAGAAGTACATGTCCGGCAGCTTTGAGAACGTGGGCTGGTGCCGCCCCGGCGGCGTTGGCTGGTACAACATCTACATCATGGAGGAGCTCCACAGCATCCTGAGCCTGGGGGCCGGGGGCTCCACCAAGATGGTGGACTCCGCCCGGCAGCGGATCGAGCGGGTGTTCAACCTCAAGTACCCCCAGGAGTATATCCAGCGGCCGGAGAAGGTCCGGGAGAACCAGCGGGCCTTCCGGGCCTTCTATGAGAACGGCGGCAAATGAGCCGTCCGGAAGAAAGGAGACACGACCCATGGCCTATTCCCTGAAAGAGATCAACGACGCCGTCCGCTCCGACCCCAAGGGCTTCGTGGAGGAGTGTGACGCGGCCTACGCCCGGAAGATCGAGAGCGCGGCCCGGCGCATCGCGGACAACCGCAGCCGCAGCCGCATCGTCCTGCTCTCCGGCCCCTCCGGCTCCGGCAAGACCACCACCGCCAAAAAGATCGAGGCCCGGCTGGAGGAGATGGGCATCCGGTCCCACGCCATCTCCATGGACAACTACTTCCAGACCGTGGACCCGGAGACCGCCCCCCGGAACCGGGAGGGGCAGATCGACTACGAATCCCCCTTCTGCCTGGACATGGACCTGCTCAACCGGCACTTCGCCATGCTGGACCGGGGGGAGAAGATCCACGTCCCCAAGTTTGAGTTCGCCCGGCAGATGCGCTCGGCCATCAAGAGCAGCCCCCTGCGGCTGGGGCCCGATGAGATTGCCATTTTCGAGGGCATCCATGCCCTTAACGACATCATCACCGGCAAGAATCCCAACGCCATGAAGCTCTATATCTCCGCCCGGTCCAACGTGGTGGACGAGGCGGGGGAGACCGTCTTCAAGGGCACCTGGATGCGCCTGGCCCGCCGCACGGTCCGGGACGCCAAGTTCCGCTCCTGGGAGCCGGAGGTCACCATCAAGATGTGGGCCAACGTCCGCCGGGGGGAGAAGCTGTACATCTCCCCCTTCAAGGACAACGCCGACATCCAGTTCGACAGCTCCCTGCCCTACGAGGTCAGCGTCATCAAGGCATTCGCCCTGCCCCTGTTCCAGAAGCTCCACCTGTCCCAGGGGATGGAGCGCTACGAGGAGATCCGCCATCTGGTGGAGGCCTACCCCAAGTTCGAGACCCTGGATGAGAAGTACGTCGCCCCGGATTCCCTGATCCGGGAGTTCATCGGCGGCGGCATCTACGATGACTGAGGAGGGATACTGTATGAAGTTCACCGTGCAAATCCCGAGCCGGGAGGAAGCGTATCTGGCTGCTGACCGGGCGGCGCGGAAGGCGAAAAAGGCCGCCGCCGGGCTGGAGCGGCGGGCGGAGGAGGCAGTAAACCGCATCCAGCTCCGCCGGACCATCCGGGACCTGGAGGAGGAGATCGGCCTGCAGCTGCGGGAGGTGGGGGAGCTGGTCTACGCCACCCACCGGGGCACTCCCTCCGACAGCCAGGACATCCAGGAGATCCTGGAGTATGTGGACAGCCTTCGGGAGGAGCTGGAGGCCCACCAGCGGGAGCTCAGAACTCTGGCCGGGGTCCGGTTCTGCCCGGCCTGCGGCGAGGAGAACGATGGGGCCAACGCCTTCTGCCACAACTGCGGCCAGCCTCTGTCTGGGGAATAGATCCCAGTCATGACGCCGCAGGGGTGGAGCATATCCTTGTTTGACGGCGTTTCCTATCCTCTTACGTTTGAAAGGGTTATCCATGTCCAGAGAAAAGAATCAGTCCAAACAGTCCTTTATGGGCGGGGTCACTGTCCTTGCCGTCTCCACGGTGTTCGTGAAGATCTGCGGGGCGCTGTACAAGATCCCCCTGAACAACATCCTGGGGGACGAGGGCGTCACCCACTTCACCAGCGCCTACAACATCTACTCCTTCCTGCTGACCCTGTCCACCGCCGGCCTGCCCCTGGCTCTGAGCAAGCTCATCAGCGAGGCCGACGCCACGGGGCGGCGCAACCAGATGCGCCGGTGCTTCAACACCGCCATGGCCCTCTTTGTGGCGGTGGGGGCCGTGGGCACGGCGGCCATGCTCTTCTTCACCGAGGAGCTGGCGGCCTGGATGAACAACTCCATGGCCTACTGGCCCATCAAGGCCCTGTCGGTGTCGGTGATCTGCGTGTCCGTCATGTGCGCCTACCGGGGCTTCGCCCAGGGCCGGCAGAACATGGTGCCCACGGCGGTGAGCCAGTTCATTGAGGCCTTCGTCAAGCTGCTCATCGGCCTGCCCCTGGCCTGGTACCTGATCGATATCGGCAAGGACCTGGAGATCGGCGCGGCGGGCGCCATCGTGGGCGTCAGCGCCGGCACGGTGCTGGCCATGTTCTACATGATCTGGGACTACCGCCGCCACCGGACCCCCATCCTCTGGGGCACCGACAAGGCCCAGAGCCGTGGGACGATCCTCAAGCGGCTGCTGTGGCTGGGCATCCCCATCACCATCGGCCAGTCTGGGATGAGCCTTCTCAACCTGCTGGACCAGCGGATCGTCATGGGCCAGCTCCAGGACGTGCTGGGCCTGGCGGAGCGGGAGGCCGCCGCCCTCTACGGGCAGTACACCTTTTCCAGCACCCTGTTCAACCTGCCCGCCTCCTTTTTGCCCGCCGTGGCCATCAGCCTGATCCCCGCCGTGTCCGTGGCGGTGACCCGCCGGGACCACCGGGAGGTGAACCGGGTGGTGACCACCAGCTTCCGCCTCATCGCCATGCTGGCCATCCCCGCCGGGGTGGGCCTGAGCGTGCTGGCGGGGCCCATCCTGCGGCTGCTGTATCCCGCCCAGCAGGAGGCGGCTCAGGCCGCCACCTACCACCTGCAGCTGCTGGGCATCGCCTCCATCTTCGTGTGCATCATGCTCCTGACCAACTCCATCATGCAGGCCCACGGCAAGGTCCAGCTGCCCATCTACACGATGCTGGCAGGCGGGGTGGTGAAGGTAGTCATCAACTATGTCCTGGTGGGCAACCCGGACATCAACATCAAGGGAGCTCCCATCGGCACCCTGGTCTGCTACAGCCTCATCGCCCTGGTGAACCTGGCCATCGTCAGCCATATGCTGGAGAAAAAGCCCAACTATCTGGCAATCTTTGCCAAGCCCGTTCTGGCCTCCGCCGCCATGGGGGCAACCGCCTGGGCGGGCTACGGCCTGCTCAGCCGCGTCCTGCCCGAGGGCTACGCCGGGGCGGCCCTGGCGACCCTGGGCGCCATCTGCGCGGCGGTGGCGGTATACGCCGTGCTGGTCATCGCACTGCGGATGATCACCCGGGAGGACCTGAAGCTGGTTCCCAAGGGTGAGACCATTGCCCGTATCCTCCATATCCGTTAACTTGGTCCGTTTTGGTGCGATTTTTTCGATAAGAACGCGGTTTTGAGGGATAAAATCCTTGCAACCGCGGGAAAAGTATGTTAGGATAGAAAACACGCACGGACCGGCGGGGAGCCGTCCACAAAAGAAACGAAAAGGAGATTCTCTCAATGAATAAGGCTGAATTGATCAATGCTGTGGCCGAGAAGGCCGCGCTGTCTAAAAAGGATTCCGAGGCCGCTGTGAACGCCGCCCTGGAGGCCATCACCGGCGCTCTCAGTGATGGGGAGAAGGTGCAGCTGGTGGGCTTCGGCTCCTTCGAGGTGAAGAAGCGGGAGGCTCGTGTGGGCCGCAATCCCAAGACCAAGGAGGCCATTGAGATCCCCGCCTCCAAGGTTCCCGTGTTCAAGGCCGGCAAGGCCCTGAAGGACGTCGTGGCCAAGTAAAGACGTTTCTGCAATCGGATTTTTCGTGGGCGCGGCGGAATGGCCGCGCCCACAGCATTTTTACAAAGGAGAACAATATGCGGCTGGACAAGTATCTGAAGGTCTCCCGCCTGATCAAGCGGCGGACCGTGGCCAACGAGGCCTGCGACAACGAACGGGTCAGCGTCAACGGCCGCCCCGCCCGGGCCTCCTACGAGGTGAAGGTGGGGGACGTGATCGCCATTCGCTTCGGGGAGCGGACGCTGACGGTGGAGGTTCTCTCCGTCCAGGAGAACGCCGGAAAGGCGGAAGCCTCCGCCCTCTACCGGGAAGTCTGAAGCCATCCGCCTGCCGGGACAAAGCAGGAATACCCCGGACATCCCCCCCATATACATCTAATGAATTGATGGATTGGGGGGGCTTTTTATGCCGTATGAGGACTTGAGCGTGATGGGCCACCGGCTGGAGCTGGACAGCCGGGAGCGGCTGGTGGTCACAGGGGTGGAGGAGGTGGAGCGGTTCGACGAGGAGGAGATCGTCATGCGGACCACCGCCGGCACCCTGGTGGTGGGGGGGACGGAGCTGCACATCGGGAAGCTGAACCTGGATGGCGGAGAACTCCATGTGGACGGATCGATCCACACGCTGCTCTACGAGGACAACGCCCCGGCGTCCGGACAGGGCGGGCTGCTGCGGCGGCTGTTCGGGTAATGGCCATGGGCAACGAGATCCCGGAGCAGCTGGCCATGTTTCTCCGCTCAGTTGCCCTGGGGGGTGTGCTGGGCCTGGTGTACGACCTGGCCCGGTGCCTCAGGCGGTTGGGGGGACCGCTGTGGAGGGGCCTGCTGGACGTGGCGGTGAGCCTGACGGCGGCGGCGTCCCTGTTCTTCTTCATTATGGCCGGCAGCGGGGAGCTGCGGCTGTTCATTCTGATCGGGGCTCTGGGAGGCGGCGTGCTGTTTTTCTCCCTGCTCAGTCCCCTTTTGCGGCCTCTTTGGGACTTCTGGCTGGATCTCCTGCTGATTCCAGCCAGGCTGCTGGGCCGGATCGGAAAAAAGTTGTATCGAATTTGCAAAAAACTCTTTTCTTTTCCGCAAAAGTGGTTTACAATAATAGTTACACATTGGCGGGAGCGGCTTCGTCCCGCCAGGGGAGGGGGAGAGGAGATGGCGGCGGCGAAAAAGCCCGGCAAAAAGGCGAAAAAACGCTCCGGCGGCAAGCTGCCGCTCCTGATCTTCCTCGCCCTGCTGCTGGCGGTTGGCATTCAGCTGTACAACATGCAGGGGCAGCTGGAGGCGGCCCGGGCGGAGGAGGCGGTTTACGCCCAGCGCCTGGCGGAGCTGCGGGAGACCAACGAGCGTTTGGCCACGGATATCGCCAACAGCGACGACCCGGAGCTCATCGAGGAGATCGCCCGGGATGAACTGGGTATGGTGGAGCAGGGGGAGAAGATCATCCGCTTTAATTATTGACCTGGATTCTGTGAGTTGACATAAGCGAGAAAAGCGCCGCCCCATCGGGGCGGCGCTTTTTAGTTTATTGCCGACCGTCGGACTCCATATCCCGATCTGTCTCCTCCAGCTTCCGTTCCAGCCGCCGCTGGCCCGCACGGCTGAGGCCGTGGAGCAGGGCCAGGACAGCGGAGAGGGATATGACCGAGGAGAGGAAGCTGACCGCCAGGACGGCCAGGAACGCCCCGTCCAGCACACCGTCGTACCGCTGGCCGTACTGGGCGTAGTT
>DVGP01000167.1 GCA_018712665.1 Candidatus Pelethomonas intestinigallinarum
GGAGATCGCTACCACAGCTCTGGTCTCGATCTGGTTCACCATCGGTGCCGTGGGGGCATTGATCGCGGCGGCGGCGGGAGTTTCCCCACTGGCCCAGCTGCTGATATTTCTCCTGCTGTCCATTGTCTCTCTGCTCCTGATCCGCCCTCTGACTCGCCGCCTGGTGGGGACCCGGGTGATTCCCACCAATGCCGACCGCCTTCTGGGGATGGAGGCGAAGGTCACGGAGGGCATCGACAACGACAACGCCGCCGGCGCGGTGTACGTCGACGGCAAGACCTGGACGGCCCGCAGTGCCAACGGCCACCCCATTCCCACGGGGGAGCTGGTGGAGGTGGCCGCCATAGAGGGGGTCAAGCTCATCGTCCGGCCCAAGGCGGCGGCAGCTGTACGATAGTACGATAGAACATATAGAGCAGTCTCAGGCGGCGGCCTCTCCGGGGCCGCCGCCCTTTTGTCAACGTATAGAATTCTGGTATTGACGGGCTGAATGTAAAATGTTATAGTAATATAGGTAAAATTTTGATTTAATGTATGAGGGCGCGCTGGAATATAATAGTTGTGGAGTCTGACAGGGAGTTCCGTTGACTTGCCCAGCACGCCGTTTTGCCAGGGATCATGCGGTCCCCAGGCGGCAGGAGCAGGACTTGGAAGGAAAAGTCCTGCGTTTTCTTATGCGCGGGGACGGCGGTTACCGCAGGCCGGCAGGACTGACATTGCTTGCGGGCGCCGTTCCCGGAGGCTCGGGTCCGCCGGGTGTATTTTGCGCCGGAAAAGAAAAAGCATGTAAAGGATGAGTAAAATTATGGATGTGTCCCTCTCCTATTTTGTTCAGCAGTTCTGCTCCAGTCCGGTCCTGGCGGTCACCGTGGTGCTGACCCTGGGGGTCATCTTTGTCAACGGCTGGACCGACGCCCCCAATGCCATCGCCACCTGCATCGCCACCCGATGCCTGTCGGTGCGGGCGGCCATTCTGACCAGCGCCGTGTTCAACTTCCTGGGCGTATTCATCATGACCCACATCAACGCCTCCGTGGCCTCTACCATCAGCAACATGGTGGACTTCGGCGGGAACACCGAGGAGGCCCTGGTGGCCCTGTGCGCGGCGCTGTTCTCCATCGTGGTCTACAGCGTGACGGCTTCCTGGTTCGGCATCCCCACCAGCGAGAGCCACAGCCTCATCGCTGGCCTCACCGGGGCGGCCATCGCCATCCAGAACGGCGTGGGCGGGATCAACATGGACGAGTGGGTGAAGGTCCTCTACGGTCTGGTTTTGAGCCTGGCCCTGGGGTTCCTCTCCGGCTGGGTGATCTGCAAGGGGCTGACCATCCTCTGCGCCGGGATGGACCGGCGAAAGACCAACGGCGTGTTCCGCTACGCCCAGATCTTCGGCGCCGCCGCCATGAGCTTTATGCACGGCGCCCAGGACGGCCAGAAGTTCATCGGCATCCTCTTCCTGGGGATGGCCTTTGCCAACGGCCAGAGCAGCGTGGAGGGCATTCTGATCCCCGTGTGGCTCATGCTCCTGTGCAGCACGGTCATGGGCCTGGGCACCAGCGTGGGGGGCGAGAAGATCATCAAGTCCGTGGGCATGGATATGGTGAAGCTGGAGCGGTACCAGGGCTTTGCCGCCGACCTGGCCGCCGCCGCCTGCCTCCTCTTCAGCAGCCTCTTCGGCATCCCCGTGTCCACCACCCACACCAAGACCAGCGCCATCATGGGCGTGGGGGCCGTCAAGCGCCTGTCCGCCATCAACTTCGGCGTGGTCAAGGATATGGTCCTCACCTGGGTCTTTACCTTCCCCGGCTGCGGCCTCATCAGCTTCGCCGTGGCGAAACTGTTCATGTTCATCTTCTGATACTTTTTCTTGAAAGAAAAAGTATCCAAAAAGAACTTTTAGCGCAAAGCTCCGCTTTGCTTATACAAATTACTTTGGGTCACAGGGCCGGATAAGGAGACAGAGTGTTATGGCAAAGATACAGGATTCCTTTTATTTCGAGAACTTCCTGGCCTGCGCGGACTGCGCCTGCCAGGCGGCCTATCTGCTGGAGAAGGCCATGAAGGATTTCGACCCGGGGGTGATCTCGGAGAAGCTGGACGAGATCCACGCCGTGGAGCACGCCGGGGACGAGAAGAAGCACGAGCTGATCAACGTCCTGGCCCGGGCCTTCATCACCCCCATCGAGCGGGAGGACATCCTGCTCCTCAGCCAGAACATCGACGAGGTGACGGACAAGATCGAGGATGTGTTCCTGCGGCTGTACTGCAACAACATCCAGTCCATCCGTCCCGACGCCCTGGAGATGGTGGGGGTGGCCATCCGCTGCTGCGAGGAGCTGAAGACCCTGCTGAAGGAGTTCTCCGACTTCCGCCGGTCCAAGACCCTCCACACCCACATCGTCAACATCAACACCCTGGAGGAGGAGGCGGACCGGCTGTTCATCTCCGGGATGCGCCACCTCCACACCTCCTGCCGGGACCCCCTCACCGTCATCAGCTGGCGGGAGATCTATATCTACCTGGAGAAGTGCGTGGACGCCTGCGAGCACGCCGCCGACACGGTGGAGAGCGTGGTCATGAAGAACTCCTGATTTTATGGAGGCTCCGCCCCCGTGCCCCGGGGTACTTTTTGTACGGACAAAAAGTACCCAAAAATCCGCATAGGGGGCAAAGCCCCCTATGTACCCCCGCATGTTTGATTTGTTATCGCCGCGGCTGCGGTGTGGCTCTCGGCAGTGCCTGCCGCCGCGCCGCTCCATTGCTGCCTCTGACCGGCAGACGAGCCCTTCGGCCCCCACCTCTCCCGGGGACCGGAGGGCTCTGTTTCACGCTGCGTAAATGTTGACGGACGCCGGATCTCTGTCCGCCAGAAAAGATGCTTGAAGCGGACCTGTAAACATGATATAGTGTGGAGGCCGCTCCAGGCGTTTCACTTATAAAGTATATATGCGATATGCGAAACGTAGTTTCGCAGGAAAAGTTCTTTTTGATTCTTTTTCTTTCAAGAAAAAGAATGTATACCAATGGATACCGATGTACCGATGGACTGAGAGGAATTATGAGAGAGCTGCTGCGATATTTACGGCCCTACGGGGGCAAGGTGGCGCTGGCGATGGGGATGATCGCGGTGTCCACCTTCTGCAATCTGATGCTGCCCACGATCATGAGCCGCATCGTCAACGACGGCGTGTACAACGCCGACTTCCCCTACATACTCCGCTGCTGCGTCCAGATGCTGCTGGTGGCCCTGCTGGGGCTATGTTCGATCCTGATGGGGGTGCGGACCAGCAGCCAGGTGGTGGCGGCCTTTTCCGCCGACATGCGGCGGGACATTTTCCGCAAGGTCAGCACCCTGACCTTCGAGGAGTTCGGCGCCATGGGCACCGCCGCCCTCCTGACCCGGTCCACCCACGACGTGGAGACGGTCTCCTGGGTGGCCTCCATGCTGTCGGGCACCGTGGTCACCATACCGGTGCTGTTCCTGGGGGGCGTGCTGCTGGCCCTGAGCAAGGACGTGGCGCTGAGCCTGATCCTGCTGTGCTTCATCCCCACCGTCTTTGTGGCGGTGGTGGTCATCGGTCGGCGGATCGACCCCTTGTGGCAGAAGTCCGACGCCTACGTGGACCGGCAGAACGATATCATGCGGGAGCGGCTGTGGGGCATCCGGGTGATCCGGGCCTTCAACCGGGAGCCCTACGAGCAGGACCGTGTGGCCCAGGCCACCCGGGTTATGGCGGAGAACATCATCAAGGCCAACACCAGCATGGGGGTCGTGTCCCCCCTGGCCCTCTTCGTCTTCAACGCCGCCGCGGTGCTGATCCTCTACGTGGGGGCTGGCCGGATGGAGGCCCTGGGCGCCCCCGCCGCCGGGGACATCTTCGCCATCATCCAGTACATCTCCCTGGTGATGAACGGGGTGGTGATGGCGGCCTTCGCCATCGTCATGTACCCCCACGCCAAGGTGGCGGCGGGCCGCATCGCCCAGGTCACCGGGGCGGAGAGCATGGGGGATGGTACAGAGGAGCAGGACGTGACCTTCCGGGGCGATGTGGACTTCGACCACGTGACCTTCCGCTACCAGGACGCCGATGAGCCCGCCCTCCGGGACATCGACATCCACATCAAGGCCGGCCAGAAGGTCAGCGTCATCGGCGGCACCGGCTCCGGCAAATCCACCCTGGTCCAGCTCATGCTGGGCTTCCGCCTGCCCACGGAGGGGAGCATCCGCTTTGACGGCGTGGACGCCGGCCAGTGGGGCCGCCGCACCGTGCGGCGGAACATCAGCGCCGTTTTGCAGAAGACCGCCATCTACTCCGGCACCGTCCGGGACAACCTCCTCATGGGAAACCCCGCCGCCGGTGAAGCGGCCATGCGGGAGGCCGCCCGGATCGCCCAGATCGGGGACTTCATCGACACCCTGGAGGCGGGCTACGACCACGAGCTGGTCCAGGCGGGGAAGAACCTGTCCGGAGGCCAGAAGCAGCGCCTGGCCATCGCCCGGGCGGTGCTGAAGAACGCCCCCATCTACCTCTTCGACGACAGCTTCTCCGCCCTGGACTTTCTCACCGAGGCCCGGCTCCGCCAGGAGCTCAACGAGAGAATGGCGGGCCATACCCGCATCGTCATCACCCAGCGGGTGACCTCCGCCATGGACTCCGACGTGATCTTTGTCATGGACCAGGGGCGGATCGTTGACAGGGGGCGGCACCAGGAGCTGCTGGACCGCTGCGCCATCTACCGGGAGATCTATGCCTCTCAGACGGGGGGAGGTGACCGGCGGTGAGCCGTAAAATGAGAAGGAAAAGTCGCTCCGGCGGGTCCGAGACCTGGCGGGTGGTGCTCCGAATCATCCGCTCCGCAAAGCCCATCCGCTGGTGGCTGGCCCTGGCCTGTTTGCTGGCGGTGGTGGTCATCACCTGCGCCCTGGCGGGTCCCACCCTCCTGGGGGACCTGATCCAGGTCCTCTATGACTGCTGGGCGGGGGCTGAGGTCCCCGGCGGCCTGGCGGCCTCCCTGGTGCCGGGGATCCTGGCCCTGCTGGGGATCTACGCCGTCCAGAGCCTGTTCACCTACCTGAAGATGCTGCTGATGAACAACGTGGTCAGCCGCCACTTCACCTGTGACCTGCGCATCGCCATTGCCGACAAATTCCAGCGCCTGCCGGTGTCCTTTGTGGACGACACCCCGGTGGGAGAGATCCTCCAGCGGATGACCGACGACGTCTCCCGCATGGGCAATACCGTTCATGAGATTGTGGACACCATGATGACCGGCTTTCTCCAGATCGCCGCCATCTCCGTGGTGATGCTGCTGGAGGACTGGCGGCTGGCCCTGCTGGTCATTGTCCTCATGCCCCTGTCCATCCGCCTCAGCGCCCTGGTGGCCAGCCGGAGCAACGGCTACTTCCGGGAGATGCACCGCCAGAGCGGCCGCCTCTACACCGTGGTGGAGGAGCACTACACCAACTACGCCACCACCAAGGCCTACAACATGGAGGAGATGGGCTGGGAGCGCCACGAGGAGATCAACCGCCTCCAGGAGAAGGCGGAGGCCCGGGCCAACTTCCTGGGCGGCGCGGTCCAGCCGGTGATTGCCTTCTCCAACTCCCTGGCCTACATCCTCATCAACCTCCTGGGTGGCTGGCTGGTGGTCAGCCAGGGGGTGGAGGTGGGCACCGTCATGACCATCGTCCTCTTCGCCCGCCAGATCGCCGCTCCTCTGGAGCAGATCGCCAACGGTATGAGCAACATCCAGCACGCCACCGCGGCGGCAGGGCGGGTCTACGCCCTCCTGGACCGGGAGGAGGAGGCCCTCATCGCCGGTTCCCTGCCGGCGGAGGACATCCGGGGCCGGGTGGAGTTCCGGGACGTGAGCTTCTCCTACAACAAGGCCGAGCCCCTGATCCAGCACCTGAACGTCCAGGTGGAGCCGGGACAGAAGGTGGCCATCGTGGGACCCACCGGGGCGGGAAAGACCACCATCGTCAACCTCCTCATGCGCTTCTACGACGTGGATGAGGGCAGCATCCTCATCGACGGACGGGACCTGGCCGCCGTGTCCCGGGACGACAGCCGCCGGTTCTTCGCCATGGTCCTCCAGGACACCTGGCTCTTCAAGGGCACCATCGCCGAGAACGTGGCCTACGGCCGTCTCGACGCCACCCGGGAGGAGATCGTCAGAGCCTGCGACGAGGCCTACTGCGACCACTTCATCCGCACCCTCCCCAAGGGCTACGACACGGTCATCGGGGAGGACAACATCACCATCTCCGGGGGCCAGAAGCAGCTCCTCACCATCGCCCGGGCCCTCCTGGCGGACCGGAAGCTCCTCATTCTGGACGAGGCCACCTCCAATGTGGACACCCGCACCGAGGTCCTGATCCAGAAGGCCATGGACAAGCTCATGCGGGGGCGGACCTCCTTTGTCATCGCCCACCGGCTGAGCACCATCGTGGACGCCGACGTAATCCTGGTCCTCCGGGACGGGCAGATCGTGGAGCAGGGCCGCCACAAGGAGCTGCTGGACCGGCGGGGGTTCTACTACCAGCTCTACACCAGCCAGTACGCGGTGTAGCGTCCGAGCGAAAAGCGCAAAAAGGAATTGGGGCCGCTCCGACAGGAGCGGCCCCTTTCCGCGCGCGATCCCTTAACGATTTTTACACTTCCGCCTTCAGCGGGGCAGAAACTTGTTGTCAGCCGTCCTATTTTGTGGTAAAGTGTAACAAGATGACAAGTGAGGTGGATACCATGGAGAATACGATCTTCCGCAGCGCCCTGGGGGGCTTCAACCGTCAGGACGTGATGGCATATATCGAGAAGGCCCAGAAGGAGGCGGCGGAGACTGCCCAGCGCCTGGAGGAGGAGAACGAGACCCTTCGCCGGGAAGGCGAGGAGCTGCGCCAGTCCCTGGAGGCGCTGACCCAGGAGAGGGACCAGCTGTCGGGGCAGACGGCGGAGCTTACCGAGCAGTGTGCCGGCCTGCGCAGTGCCCTGGAGGTGGAGACTGCCGCCCGTGAAACCGCCCAAAAGGATGCGGAGGAACGGGCGGGGGCCATCCGCTTGCTGGAGGAGGAAACCCGGCGGCTTCGGGAGGGCCTGGAGGCCCGCGACACGCAGGCAGAAACCCTCCGCCGGGAAAAGGAACGGGTGGCCCAGCTGGAGCTGGACGCCCAGCAGCGGGCCTCCGATGTACTGGCCCAGGCGCAGACCCAGGCAGAGGGACTCCTGGATCAGGCCCGCCGGGAGGCGGAGAGCCTCCGGAGCGAGGCGTCCGCCCAGGGTGAGCGCCTTGTTTCCCAGGCCCGGGAGCAGGCACAGGCCATCTATCAGCAGATGGCCGGTCAGGTGACCAAGACGGCGGGGGAGTGCAGGGAGATCTGCGATGCCTTCGACAGCGTCGCGGCCCATGTGGCCAGCGAGCTGCGGCGAATGGATGTGGCGGTCTCTCAGCTTCCCATCAGCCTCAACCGCCTTCGGGAGGGCCTGGACGCCCTGTCCGGTCAGCAGAATCCCGGAGACGAGGCGTAAGCTTTTTACGGATTGCGCGAAGGCAGCCCTCCGGGGATATCCCGGAGGGCTGCCTTTTTTGCGTGGTAAGGAGGACGAAAAGGGACCTGCGCCGTCAGCGCGCTGACGGCGCAGGTCCCTTTTACGCGTGGCATTCAGGTCCAGAAGAAGAGCATGGCGGCAATGAGCAGCACCGCTCCGGCAATAAAGACGCCGGCGATGAGGAGCGCCGCCTTTAGCGCCGCGAAGATATAGATCCGCCGGTCCTCGGAGGAGAGGCCGTTTCCATCCTCCCAGGGGCGGTCCGGCTCCGCCGGCTCCTCAGCGGAGAGCTCCGGGCGGCGGCGGGAAGGTCTCCGGATCCGCCAGAGGTTGGGCAGCTCCAGGTCGCTCATATCAGCGATGACCCGCCCGTCATCATCCTCATAATTCCGCTTTTTTCGCGCCATACGCTACTTGTCGTAGAGGTGGCAGACCACAAAGTGGCCGGGCTCCACCTCGCGCTGTTGGGGCTCCTCCACCTTGCACCGGGCCATGCAGTTGGCGCAGCGGGTGTGGAACTTGCACCCCGACGGGGGATTGGCGGGGGAGGGAATGGAGCCCTCCAGTACGATCCGCTCCATTTTGGCGTTGGGGTCGGGAATGGGGATGGCGGAGAAGAGGGCCTTGGTGTAGGGGTGCAGGGGGTTGCGGAAGATGTCGTCCGTGGCCCCATATTCCACCAGATTGCCCAAATACATGACGCCCACTGTGTCGGAGATATGCTCCACCACGCTCAGGTCGTGGGAGATGAACAGGTAGGTCAGCTTGTACTTCTCCTGGAGATCCTTCAGAAGGTTAATGATCTGGGCCTGAATGGACACATCCAGGGCGCTGACCGGCTCGTCGCAGACCACAAACTCGGGGTTCAGGGCCAGAGCCCTGGCGATGCAGATGCGCTGCCGCTGGCCGCCGGAGAACTCGTGGGGGTACCGGGTCTTGTGGAAAGGCTGCAGGCCGCAGTTGTCCATGACCTGGTCGATATAGTCGTCGAACTCCTCCTTGGGCACCAGCTCGTGCTCACGGACCGCCTCGCCGATGATCTCGCCCACCGGCAGCCGGGGGGACAGGGAGGAGAAGGGGTCCTGGAAGATGATCTGCATTTTGGTGCGCAGGGCCCGCAGCTCCTTGTGGCTCAGGTCATAGATCTCCTGGCCGTTGAAGAGCACCTGCCCCCCGGTCTTCCCGCCGGACAGGCGGAGAATGGTGCGGCCGGCGGTGGTTTTGCCGCAGCCGGACTCGCCCACCAGGCCCATGGTGGTGCCCCGCTTGAGATTGAAGGTAATGCCGTCCACCGCCCGGACGTATCCCACGGTCTTGGAGACCATGCCGCCCTTGATGGGGAAGTATTTCTTCAGCTTGTTGACCATGAGGATATACTGGGGGTCGTACACCACCGGGGTGTAGTCGTCCTCGATCATCAGGGGAGAGCTCTGCTTCGGATTCTCCTTGATCTGCTCCTTGGTCTTCTCTGTATTCGGCATCAGCGGTCACCTCCCTTGCCGGCGGTATCTTTGTTGTAGTAACGGTAGCAGCTGACCTTGTGGGTGGGGGAGAGGCTCACCTCGTGGGGATAGTCCCCCTGGCAGCCCTCCACGCACATCTCACACCGGTCTTTGAAGTAGCAGTAGTCCGGCATATTCACCGGGTTAGGCACCTTGCCGGGGATGGAGTAGAGCTTGTCCACCTTCTTGCCCACCACGGGCTTGGAGGCCATCAGGCCAATGGTGTAGGGGTGGGCCGGATTGGCGAAGATCTCCTGGGCGGTGCCCTTCTCCACCACACGGCCGGCATACATGACCACCACGTAGTCGGCCATCTCGGCGATGACGCCCAGGTCGTGGGTGATGAACATGATGGAGGAGTTGATCTTGTCCTTCAGGTGCCGCAGCAGGTCCAGCACCTGGGCCTGGATGGTCACATCCAGGGCGGTGGTGGGCTCGTCGGCGATGATGAGCCGGGGATTGCAGGCCAGAGCCATGGCGATGCACACGCGCTGGCGCATTCCGCCGGACAGCTCGTGGGGGTACATGCGGTACACGCCCTCGCTGTTGGCGATGCCTACCATCTCCAGCAGCTCGATGGTCCGGGCCTTGATCTCCGCCTCTGTTTTTCCGGTGCCCTCATGGAGCTCAATGACCTCGTTGATCTGCTCGCCGATGCGGAACACCGGATTGAGGCTGGTCATAGGCTCCTGAAAGATCATGGATACGAAGTTGCCCCGCAGGTTCCGAACCTTCTCATCAGGCATTTTGGCCACGTCGTAGGCCTTGTCACCCAGGTTCAGACGGATGGAGCCTCCCACCACCTGGCCCTGGGGCCGCTGGAGCAGCTGCATCAGGGACAGGCTGGTGACGGACTTGCCGCAGCCGGACTCCCCCACCACGCCTACCGTCTTGCCGATGGGCACCTCAAAGCTGACGCCGTCCACGGCCTTGACCACACCCGCGTCCGTGAAGAAATGGGTGTGGAGATCATCAAACTCCACGGCGTTGCGGGGGTCCTTCATGGTGGTGAGATATTCGCTCTCAGGTACATTCTTGCGCTTGCGCTTCTTCTCATATGCGGTGGTGATGCGCCGGTTCTCCCTGGAGATCCGGCGGGATTCCCGCGCGGAGAGATAGCCTTCTGATTTCTTTTTAGCCATGGTCTCTCCTCCTTAGCGATTCATTCTGGGGTCGAAGGCGTCCCGCAGGCCGTCGCCCACAAAGTTGAAGCCCAGCACCGCGATCAGCAGGCAGATGCCGGCGGGGATCCACACAAACAGGTAGGTGGTCATCACATAGGCGTCGTTCACCGCGCTGATGATGGAGCCCCAGGAGGCGAAGGGGAACTTGACGCCCAGGCCCAGGAAGCTCAGCGTGGCCTCCGTGATGATGGTGGAGCCCAGGCCCATGGTGCAGATAACGATCAGCTGGGGGATGACGTTGGGCACCAGGTGGCGGAAGATCCGCCGGGACACGCTGATGCCGCAGGCCTCGGTGGCGGTCATGAACTCCTGCTCCCGCAGGGAGAGGATCTGGCCGCGGACCATGCGGGCGATGCCCGGCCAGCCCAGGAAGCCCAGGACCAGCATCAGCGCCAGCAGCCGCAGCTCGTTCTTCACCTGCATGGCGTCCATGGCGGCGCCCAGAATGATCATCAGCGGCATAGAGGGGATGCAGTAGAACACATCCACGACCCGCATGATAATGTTGTCCACCCATTTGCCGAAATATCCGGCGATGCCGCCCAGAATGACGCCGATGATCGTCTCAATAAATACCACCACGAAGCCCACCAGCAGGGACACACGGCCGCCGTACATCAGGCGGGTGAGCATGTCCATGCCGTTGCCGTCAGTGCCCAGGGGATGGGCGGCGGAGGGGGAGGCATAGCGGTCATAGACGTAGGTCTCCGTCTCCTGCAGGACGGACCACACCTGCTTGCTGGCGTCGTAGGTGATCTCATAGGTATGCTCCACGCCATCCTCGCCGGTGTAGACGAACTCGCTGGTATCGCTCTCCAGAGCCTCCTGGAGCCGGGTCCGGAAGTCGGCGGTAATGACCACGCCGCTCTCGGCGGACTGCACCACGAAGCGGCTGATGTAGCCCACCGCCGTGTCGCCCAGCAGGATGTTGCCTCCGTCGTCCAGGGTGTAGTCCTCGCCCTCGGCGGTGAAAGCGGTCTCGCCGTTGGTATAGGCCCGCAGCGCCTCGTATTTCACCGCGAAGCTGGGCTCCGTCCCGCCGTCGGGGGCGTTGACGATGTCCTTATAGGCGATGCCGATCATGGTATCGCCGGAGCGGATGGAGTAGAACTCCTCCCCCTCCTCTACCACCGTGTAGTGTACATCGCGGTAGTCAAACTCAGTCTCGCCGGTCTCCTCCGCCAGCAGGAACTGGGCGCGAAGACCGCCGCCCATCTCCTGGCCGTCGGCGACGGCATAGCGGAACTCAGTGTTCTCCGTGGCGGCCACATATTCGTGTGACTGCATCTCATAGGTATAGAAAACCTCCGCCTGCCCGTAGGGGGTGATCACTCCGCCCACGAAGGAGAAGATGAACATCACAGCCAGCATGATCAGGCCCAGCACCGCGAGACGGTTGCGGAAAAACCGCTTGGCCACCAGCGCGCCGGGGGACAGGACCTTGACCCGGCGGTCGTCGTCCAGGGAGTAGCTCTTTTCCCCGCCGCCCTTGCCGTTGGAGGAGGTGTCGACGGGATGGGTGTTCTTCAGATCGTCCCGATTATCTCTCATGTTGTCGCCCTCCTTTCCTTACGCGATACGGACGCGGGGGTCCACCACCGCGTACAGGATATCCGAGATCAGGTTGCCCAGCAGCGTCAAAATGGCCATAAAGGACATATAGAACATGGAGAAGGGAATGTCGCCCACCACCATGGCCTGGTAGGAGGTATAGCCGATGCCGTTGATGGCAAACAGGGTCTCGGTGATCAGGGCGCCGGCGAACAGCCCCGGCAGGGACCCGCCCACGATGGTCACCAGGGGGATCAGGGTGTTGCGGAACGCGTGGTGATAGATGACCTTCCGCTCGCTCAGACCCTTGGCCCGGGCGGTGCGGATATAGTCGGAGTTGAGCACCTCCAGCATGTTGGTCCGGGTGTACCGCATCAGGGAACCCACGGACACAATGACCAGAGTGGCGATGGGCAGCACCATGTGGTGGGCGATGTCCAGGAACTGCCCCCAGCCGTCCAGCAGGGCGTGGTTGCGGCCCACCATGCCGGACACGTCAAACCACCCCAGCTTCACCGCGAAGATCAGCTTCAAAATGGTGGCGAAGAAGAAGGTGGGCAGAGAGATGCCGACCAATGCCCCGGCGGTAATGGCATAGTCCGTCCGGGAATACTGCTTGGTGGCGGCGATGATGCCCAGGGGAATGGCGATGATCAGCTGGAGCACCAGGGAGATGGCTCCCATGGCCACAGAAACCCAGATGACCTCGCTGAACTTCTGGAGCACCGGCACAGTAAAGCGCCAGCTGTCGCCGAAGTTTCCGGTGAGCATATTTCCCATCTGGATGAAGTATCCGGGGACAATATCCTTGTCCAATCCATACTGGGCGTTGAGCTGCTCCACCCACTCCTCGTAGGGCCTGGAGCCGGGAGCGGTGGACAGCTGGCGGGCCTGCTGCTCCACATAGGAGGCGGGCAGGCAGCGCAGCAGGGCATAGATGATAAACGTCACGCAGAACAGGATCA
>DVGP01000168.1 GCA_018712665.1 Candidatus Pelethomonas intestinigallinarum
TCGCTGTCCGGCAGCACATCCTGGAAGGGGGATTGCTCCAGGAGCTCGGATACGGTGACTACCTTGTAGCCGTGGTCCGTCAGGAGCTGGAGTTGCTTGCCCAGACCGTCGGCCACCGGGGTGCGGCGGGCCATGTTGAACCCGTCCTTCTGGAAGATGATCTGGCCCCGGAAGTAGTCCGGGTCCTCCAGCAATATCTTCTCCATGGGCCGCCAGGTGGCCTCCACCTCCGCCTCGTAGCTGTCCAGGGGCAGCCACCCGGCCCCGTCGAAGCTGGCGGCCATGTACTGGTAGCCCATGAGGGCGTAGGCGTCATAGCTGGTGAAGCCCCCCCGGATGCCGTCCACATAGTGGGGCGGGCGGCTCAGGCGGATGTGGTAGCCGTAGTCCCGCTCCATGAGCTGGTGCAGGCGCTTGAGGTCCGCCACCACCGGGTCCAGGCCCTTCAGGTACTTCCGCCGGCCGTAGACCAGGGGCTTGAAGCCGAAGAGCACGTGGGAGTAGGTGTGGCTGGTGATCTCATGGCCCCCTGCCAGCAGCCGGCGGATCAGCTCCGGGCAGTGGAGAGCGCCCCCCTGGTCATCCTTGCCGAAGTCGGGGTAGTGGTCGTAGGCCACGCCGCCCCAGGAGGCGGAGCCGTGCTTGCCGGCCTTGTCCGGGTAGTTGGCGGAGGTGTCCCCCACCACGTCGAAGGTGCCCTTGGCGCCGTAGTACTCCAAGGTCTCCGCCAGCACCAGGGTCAGGCTCTTCCCCCGGAAGTGGTCGGGGTTGGCCGGCAGGCGGCAGGGCCCGTCGTCAAAGGTCATGGCGCAGACCCGCTCCTCCGTGGCCGCCCGCTCGATGCGGCGGACAGGGGAGAGGTACACCGGTGTCCGCTCCCGGATCTGGTCCTGGAAGCGGTGCTTGGCCTTTTTGGCAAGGCCGATGCCCTTGGTGAGCAGAGACATAGGCTTGACCTCCTGTGAAAAAAGATCTCTTATCAGCGTATCAGCTTGCGAAAATCATCTCAGCGCCGGTCCGTCACGTCCAGCCAGGCGCACCAGCACACGTAGGCCGCCGCCCTCCCCAGGCGGAGGACGCCCCCCCGGCGCAGGGCCTTGGTCCACTGGCTGAGGCCCTTGCGGACGTGGGCGGTGTTCCGCTCTAGCACCGCCCGGCTCCGCCCCGCCGCCAGGGCGGCGCGAAGGGCGGGAACAGTCAGGGCCTCGGCGGTAAGCTCGGTGTAGGCGTTGCCCACCTCCCTGGCGTCGTGGGCGTCGCTGCCCCCCACGGGGGACAGGCTCCGGGCGGCGGCAAAGGCGGCGGCCCGGTCATTGGCGTCGGGGACCTTGAAGGCCGCCCGGGCGTTGGCGGCCTCCACCCCGTCTACCTCGAAGGGAAAGTCCTCCTCCCGCCGCCCGGGGCGGTGGAAGGGGTGGGCCAGCACCGCCAGCCCCCCGGCCTCCCGGATGGCGGCCACCGCCGCCTCCGGCGCTGGAAGACGGCCCAGGGCCTCCAGGTCCAGGGGCCGGTCCAGAAACAGCCCGGTGATATGCCCCGCCCGGGTGGAGACCTCGCAGGCGGGGATCAGCAGCACCCCCTCCAGCGCCTCCGGCACAGGGGTGCACAGGTCGTGGTCGCAGATGGCCATGGCGTCCAGCCCCGCCTGTTTCGCCGCGGCGGCCAGGTCCGCCAGGGGGGAGCGGCCGTCGGGGGAGGCGGCGGTGTGGACGTGGAGGTCCACCAAATAGGTGTTCATGTCCGCCCTCCCCTGCTGACCAAGGACCGGAAGTAGGCCAGGGCGGGGGCCATGTCCCCCCACTCGAAGAGGCCGTCCCGGACGAAGGGGTTCACAAGGTCCGCCGCCGCCCCCAGGGCCCGGCCGGGCTGTCCTCTCTTGGCGTAGCCCGCCGCCGCCATCAGGTCCGAGGCGGCGAAGATCATCTTGCCCCGCTGGGGCTCCCGGGGCCGGGGCAGGAGGACCAGGTCCTCCGGGTTCCCGGCGTTCCAGGACAGGGCGCACCACAGCCGTGACATGCCGCAGCGGCTCACCCGGGTCAGGGGGAAGGTGCCCCAGATCCGGGGGTTTACCTCCAGCAGCCGGGGCTTCCCCCGGCTGTCCTCCTTGAACTCAAACATGGCCAGACCGTTGTAGCCCGCCGCCCGGACCATAGCACGGGCCATGTCCGCCAGGTCCGGCCGCTCCTCCACCCGGCAGCAGGAGGAGGGCCCCCCGGCCACGGGGTACTCCCGGAGGCGGCGGTGGCAGATGGCGGAGAGGATCTCCCCGTTCCGGGCCAGCACCGAGCAGCCCAGGCCCGCCCCCGGCAGGTGCTCCTGGACCACCGGGTCCGTCCCCGCCAGGGCCAGGAAGCGGCGGAAGGCCTCCGCCGCCTCCTCCGCCGTCCGGGCCACGGCGTACCGCTCCGCCGCGCCGAGGCCCAGCTTCTCCCCGCACACCGGTTTGACCACCGCCGGCAGGGGCAGACGGCGGGCAAAGGCGTCCACGTCCTCCCCCGGCTCCCGGGCGTAGGACGCCGGTACCGGGATGTCCAGAGAGGCGGCCAGGGCCGCCACCCGCTCCTTGCTGTTGAAGAGGTCCAGCTGCTCCGTGGTGGGAATGAAGAGGCCGCAGACCTGGCGGAACCGCTCCCGGTCCGCCGCCAGGGCCCCCAGGGTGGTGGCTCCCACCGGCAGCAGGGCGGGCTTGCGGCCCTTCTCCTCCCCCACCTCCCGGCAGAGCTCCCACAGGGCGTCCAGGTACCCCTCCTCCGGCAGCCACACGTGCCGGGCGGTATACCGGGACATGGCCCCCAGGGCGGGGGAAACACGGCTGGTCCGGCAGCTCTCCCGCTCGCAGGTGAGGACCTCCACCCCCGCCTGGCCCAGGTCACGAATCAGGGCCAGGGACATGCGGTAGTGGACGTCGGTGACGATGGCGATCATAGCCGGCCTCCTTCGGAAATTCTGTATGCCTAGTATACCACTTTTTTCGCCGAACCACAAGGGGGGCGGAGGCGCCGGGGAAAAACTTCGCCCGCCGAAACACATGGCAGAAAGCGGCCCCCGCCGGCGCTGCCGGCGGGGGCTGGGAGCGGCGGAAAAGGCGTCAGCCTCTTTCGCCAGTTTACATCAGGGGCTCCATGCTCAGCACGGGGTGGCCCTTCTCGGTGAGGAAGCTCAGCAGCTCCTCGGGGTCGCTGGTGATGGTCTCGTCGCCGATCATGTCGCAGAAGTTGTCGATGCCCAGCAGCTCCTTGGCGGTCTTGTTCAGCCGGGGGGCCACGTCGTCCTTCAGCTCCTTGGGCATCCAGACGATCCGGGCCACACCGCCCTCGGCGGCGGCGAACTTCTTCGAGGAGATGAAGTGGCGGCCGTGTCCCATGAAGCCGGGGGTCTGGACGCCGCCGCCGGTCATGGAGGCCAGCTCGCCGAAGGTCATGCCCGTGGGGGTCATGCCCTTGAACTCCCGGTTGACGATGACCAGGCCGTTGGAGAAGGGCTCGATGCCGCAGATGCACTCGAAGCAGCCGCAGCTGGTCATGGGGTCCTCCATGATGGAGTACAGGCTCACGTGCTCCAGAGCGCCGTGGGAGGCGTCGTGGACCATACGGTCAACATCGGGGTAGTAGCCCTTGACGGGGTCGGTGCAGCCCTCCTTGCTGATGGGCTGGGAGGGGCCGGCGTCGTTGAGCTCCTTGGTGGCCTTGGCGTCCAGCCAGCTCACCGCGCCGCACAGGCCAAGACGCTCAGGCGTCACCACGCAGCAGTGGCTGGGAGCGAAGGACTGGCAGAGAGTGCAGGTATAGAACTGATCCACGCTCTCGTCGGTGAGGGAGCCCAGCCGGTCGTCACGGGCGTTGTAGGCGGGCATGGCCTCCTCGTCCAGGATGCGCTTGGCCTCGGCGGGATCGGTGACCAGAGTGACCTGGCACTTGTCCACCACGGCGTCAAACTCATCCATGATCATGTAGTAGAGAACCTCGCCGAAGTGGTGCATACGCAGGCCCTTGGCAAAGGCGTCCTTGCTGATGCGGATACGGATCTGGTTGCGCTGGCCGGTGTGCATCACACCCTCCATGTAGTTGAACCAGGCGTGGATCTTACGCTCGATGACAGACTCAAAGTCCTTCTGCATCTTGGCGCCGGCCACCTCGATGTAGGTGGCCAGGGGGTACTCCACCTCGCCGCTGTCGATGTCGGGGCCCACCAGGGTGATCTTGTGGTCCTCCACCTGGTCCATGTCCCGCATGGTCACCAGCTCGCAGGTGGTGTTCTTGCTGGACCAGAACTCCACCTTCATATCCGCCTTGCGGATGATCTCGCCCTCAAAGGCGGCGGCGAAGGCCACGGGGATGGGCAGCTCCTTGACCTTGATCTTGATGCCCCGGAGGGACAGGGAGTGCTTGACGGTCTCGCCGTGGTCGCCCACATACTCCAGAGCGCCGGGAACCTGGAGGTCGCCGATGTCCTGGTCCACGATGACGGGGAAGCCCAGGGCGATAGCGCCGGCGCCGGCGGAGACCACCACCTCGTTGAGGGGCCCGAAGGTGTTGACAAAGGCGGGGACACGCTCCTTGGTGTACTTCAGCAGGCCCGCCAGGTCGCCGGGCTGGACGTTGCCGAAGATCAGGGCCGCCCGGATGGCCACGGTGACCACGTGGATGACGCTGGTGACGTCGTGGCCCAGGGGCACCACCCGGAGCTCCAGGCCCATCTTCACGCCCTGGGCCAGGGCCTGCTCGATGCAGTCGCCGATCATGAAGGTGAGGATGCCCTTGGACTGGTAGTCCTTGACCACCTTGGCCACGTCCTCGGCGTCGTCGGCCTTGCCCAGCACCACGGCCACGCCGGGGATGTCGCCGGTGACCAGGGGCACGCCCAGGGAGCGGATGATGGGGTCGGGAACGAAGCCGATGCCGGAGTCCTCGGCGTAGGGGTCCGCGCCGCCCAGGTACTTCAGTCCCTCGATGATCTCAGCCCCCACGGCGGTGGCAAGGCCCGCGTTGAGGGCCTGGGCGATGTCGTCCTGGTTGGTGATCAGGCTCTTGAGGACGTCCACACAGGCGGGCAGGTCCCCCAGGGTCTTCACCTTCACGCCGGTGGCGGCGTAGATGGTGGGGAAGAAGTAGGCGGTGTCGGGGAAGGCAACAGGGGTGTCGGCGCCGTGCTTGGCGATGGCGTCGTTCACGGCCCCCTCCGTGAGGCCCGCCACGGCATTGGAACCGGCATAGATCAGATCAGTCAATGCGCTCATATCAAACAACCTCCTGCAAATAGTATGCCATTGCACTGTGAGATCACATACACGTCTAATATACCAAAAAAAGCGGAATCTGTACAGGGCTTTTCCACACCGGCGGCAAAAATTTTTCCATCCCCCGGCGGGGGATAGCAAGAATGATGATGGCGCTGAGCAGGTTCATGGCCACGCCCTTCTTCCAGGGCTCATCGGCCATTGGAGTCAAATTGTTGCTTCAACGCCCTCTCGGTCAAGACCAGGGTGGGAACAAACATGATGACGCACTGGATCACCGCCACAGCGCCGCCTAAAAAACTGGTAAAGTCGATATCCTGGCCCAGGGCGAGGAGCATGGCCAGCACCGACAGGGGCAGCATGACCCAGCCCATGGTCCGCCACAGCTTTCCGCAGTAGCGGTGGGCAAAGTCCCACGCCGCCTGACTTCTCATGGACCGGGCGGTGCGGTAGCCGTAGACACTGTTGATGCGGGAAGGGGGATTTTTCACAAACCGGGTGCCGATACAGATCATCACCAGAGGAATAAGCAGATCGCATACCAGCATGAAGATCCAAAATCCCATACACCCACCTCCTTTTGTACATTTTTAATATACCAAAATAAGTGGGATCTGTACAGGGCTGTTCCACACCGGCGGCAAAAATTTTTCCATCCCCCGGAGGGGGATGGAAATTTCAGAGGGAACGGCAGAGCCGTTCCCTCTGATCGCTCTCAACTGCTGCCCAAACGGGCGGATTTACTTCTTCCCGCCCTTGAGGGCCTTCATCCGCTTCTCGTGGTCCAGGATGCGCTTGCGGATGCGGAGGTTCTTGGGGGTGACCTCCAGCAGCTCGTCGTCGGCCAGGAACTCCAGGCACTGCTCCAGGCTCAGGTTCCGGCAGGGCACCAGCCGCAGGGCGTCGTCGCTGCCGCTGGCCCGCATGTTGGTCAGCTGCTTCTTCTTGCAGACGTTGACGGTGATGTCCTCCTGCTTGGGGGAGACGCCCACCACCATGCCGGCGTACACCGGCACGCCGGGGCCGATGAACAGGGCCCCCCGCTCCTGGGCGTTGAACAGGCCGTAGGTCACCGACTCACCGGTCTCAAAGGCGATGAGGCTGCCGGTGTTCCGGCGGCTCAGCTCCCCCTTGAAGGGGGCGTAGCTGTCAAAGACGGAGGCCATGATGCCCTCGCCCCGGGTATCGGTCAAAAACTCGTTGCGGTAGCCGAACAGGCCCCGGGCGGGGACCAGGAACTCCAGCTTCATCCGCTCGCCTACGGGGGTCATCTCCACCAGGTCCCCCTTCCGGGAGCCGATCTTCTCGATGACCGCCCCCACGCTGTCGCTGGGCACGTCCACCACCAGCCGCTCCACGGGCTCGCAGCGGACGCCGTCGATCTCCCGGTACAGCACCCGGGGCGGGGAGACCTGGAACTCGTAGCCCTCCCGGCGCATGGTCTCGATGAGGATGGACAGGTGCATCTCGCCCCGGCCCGCAACATTGAAGGCGTCGGTAGCCCCCTCGATCTCGCTGACCCGGAGGGACACGTCCTTCAGCGTCTCACGGAACAGCCGCTCCCGGATCTGCCGGGAGGTGACGAACTTGCCCTCCCGCCCGGCGAAGGGGGAGTCGTTGATGGAGAAGGTCATCTCCATGGTGGGGGCGGAGATCTTCACGAAGGGCAGGGGCTCGGGGTCGGACACCGCGCAGATGGTGTCGCCGATGGTGATGTCCCCGATGCCGCTCATGGCGATGATCTCCCCGGCGGCGGCCTCGGTCACCGGCTTGCGGCTGAGGCCCTCGAACTCGTAGATGCTGACGGCCTTGGCCTTCTTGGGGGCGGCGTCGGGGTCGTGGTAGTTGCACACCGCGATCTCCTGGTTCTGCTTGATGGTCCCCCGCTCGATGCGGCCGATGGCGATGCGGCCCACGAACTCGTTGTAGTCGATGGAGCTGACCAGCATCTGGAAGGGCTTCTCCACGTCCGCCTCCGGGGCGGGGATATAGTTCAAAATGGTGTCGAACAGGGGTTTCAGGTCCGTCCCCAGGTCGTCGGGGGAGTAGGAGCAGATGCCCCGGCGGGCGGAGCAGAAGAGCATGGGGCTGTCCAGCTGCTCGTCGGTGGCGTCCAGGTCCAGCAGCAGCTCCAGCACCTCGTCCACCACCTCGTGGATGCGCTGGTCGGGCCGGTCGATCTTGTTGACCACCACGATGACCCGGTGGCCCAGCTCCAGGGCCTTGCTCAGCACGAAGCGGGTCTGGGGCATGGGGCCCTCGGCGGCGTCCACCAGCAGGATGACGCCGTTGACCATCTTCAAAATGCGCTCCACCTCGCCGCCGAAGTCGGCGTGGCCCGGGGTGTCCACAATGTTGATCTTGGTGTCGCCGTAGCGGATGGCGGTGTTCTTGGCCAGGATGGTGATGCCCCGCTCCCGCTCCAGGTCCCCGGAGTCCATGACCCGGTCCACCACCTCCTGGTTCTCCCGGTAGGCGCCGCCCTGCTTGAGCATTTCATCGACTAGTGTGGTCTTGCCGTGGTCGACGTGGGCAATGATCGCTACATTTCTTAATTTTTCGTTTCGCATAAGGGTCTCCTTTATTGTACGGCAAGACCACCCGGGGCCCCGCAAGGCGGGGCGCGCCGCATGGCGCGTACAAGCATTTTACGAAGTAAAATCTTGGCGCAAGGCGGAATTCATTTCCGCCGCGCAAGTTAAAATCCGGTGGGGTCCCCGCAGGGCGTCAGCCCTGTGGGGCGGTTTTGCCGTGGTCGACGTGGGCAATGATGGCTACGTTTCTCAGTTTCTCGTTTCGCATAGGTATCCTCTCCTCCGCTTTCCCGCGGGAAAAAAGTTCAGACTGTACAAAAATTCAACTCGCTTAGTATAGTACAATCCGATCCGGTTTTCAACCCCCGAATGGGCAAAATCCTGTGATTTTTCCGCGAATTTGGCGAAAAACTTCATGCGCCGCGGGCGCGCCGCGATAACAGGC
>DVGP01000169.1 GCA_018712665.1 Candidatus Pelethomonas intestinigallinarum
GCCCGCCGCTACGACCGGGAGACCATCCTCAAGTGGCTGCGGAGCTTCTACCGCCGGTTCTTTGCCCAGCAGTTCAAGCGCTCCTGTCTCCCCGACGGACCCAAGGTGGGCTCCGTGGCCCTCAGCCCCCGTGGCGACTGGCGTATGCCGTCGGACGCTGTGGCCCGGCTGTGGCTGGACGAGCTGGAGAGATTATAAAACTCAAGGGTGTGGGACCTGTTGGTCCCACACCCTTCTTCTTTTTTGCCTTTTTCGCCTGGCAGTCCGCCTGTCAGATCTCCTCCAGGGGGACCAGCTTCCCTCCGGCGGCCTGGGCCAGACGGCGGTTGCAGTCGTTGAGGGGGCCGAAGCTCTCCAGGCAGCACACCGCCCGGGGGCAGGCCTCCAGGGCCGCCAGGGCCCGGCGAAAGGTCTCCTCCCCAACGGGCTGGAAGGCCCCCTGGGACACCACCTCCGCGGCCAGGGCGGCGGCCACCGGGTAGTCCAGGTCGTTCTCCTGGAGGATGCCGGCGGCGAAGGGGACCCCCCGCCGCTGGAGCCGCCGGTAGACAGGGATGCCGCTGCCCCCGCCGCCGATGACGAAGACCTGGGGCCGTCCCGACGGCCGCTCCAGCTCCAGGGAGCCGTAGAGGGGGTCGAAGCTGCCCCGGGTCACCCCGTAGAGCCGGTGGATGTAGTCCCCGGCAAAGATCTCCTCCGGAGGGCCCCAGCGGTCGATGCCACACTCCGGGGAGACGCAGACCACGGTATCGGAGATCTTCTGGGCCAGGTCCAGCTCGTGGAGGGAGACCACCGCCGCCATCCCCTTGTCCCGGACCAGGTCCTTCAGGATGGCCAGCAGCTCCAGCTTGTAGCGGATGTCCAGGAAGGAGGTGGGCTCGTCCAGGACCATCACCTCCGGCTCCTGGCAGATGGCCCGGGCCAGGAGGATCCGCTGGCGCTGGCCGTCGCTGAGCTGGCCGAAGTCCGTGTCCCACAGCCCCAGGGCGTCCACCCGCTCCATGGCGGAGCGGACGGCGGCCCAGTCCCCCTCCGACAGCAGCCCCAGGGAGCCGGTGTAGGGATAGCGGCCGGTGGCCACCACGTCGGCGCAGGTCATCAGCTCCGGGTGGACCCGGTCGGTCATCACCACGGAGATGGACCGGGCCAGCTCCCGCTCCGCCATGGAGCGGGTGGCCCGGCCGTCTATGTACACCGTCCCCGCCAGGGGCTCCAGCTGCCGGATAATGCTCTTGAGAATGGTGGATTTCCCCGCTCCGTTGGGGCCGATGAGGGTCATGATCTCCCCCCGGCGGACCTGGAGGGCGATGTGCTCGATGAGGGCCTTCCCCCGGTATCCCACCGCCAGGTCCTGGGTCCGCAGAATGGCGTCAGACATGGGCACCCCTCCTTCGCCGGACCATGACGATGATGACCACCGGGGCGCCGAAGATGGCCGTCACGGAGCTGATGGAGAGCTCCGTGGGGGCGAAGGCCGTCCGGGCGATCATGTCGCAGAACAGGCAGAACACCGCGCCCCCCAAGAAGCAGGCCGGTGTAATGAGCAGGGGCCGGGCCGTGCCGAACAGGCCCTTGATCAGCTGGGGCACGGCGATGCCCACGAAGGAGATGGGCCCGGCGAAGGCCGCCACGCAGGCGGACAGCACGCTGGAGAGGAGCACCAGGGCCGAGCGCAGGGCCCGAATGTTCACCCCCATGCTCTGGGCGTAGACCTCCCCCATCTGGTAGGCCCCGATGGGCTTGGACAGAAGGAAGCACCCGGCCAGGGCCAGCAGCGTCACCGGCGCCGCCACCCGCAGGTTCTCCCAGGAGATGCCGGAGAAGCTGCCCATGGACCAGTTGTGGAGGTTGACGATGTTGGAGTCGTCGGCGAAGGCCACCAGAAAGTCGGTGATGGCCGAGCAGATGTACCCGATCATCACCCCGGCCACCACCAGCAGGGACATCTGCCGCACCCGCCGGGAGATCAGCAGCACGAAGGCCATGGACAGCATGGCCCCCACGAAGGCGGCGGCGATCATGCCCCAGGAGCTCATGACCCGGCCCCGGCTCAAAAGGCCGATCATCACCAGGGACACCGCCACCTTCGACCCGGAGGAAATTCCCAGGACGAAGGGCCCGGCGATGGGGTTGGCGAAGAAGGTCTGGAGCAGGAAGCCGGACACCGCCAGGGACCCGCCCAGCAGCACCGCCGCCGCCACCCGGGGCAGGCGGATATCCCACACCACCGGGGCGTTCTCCCCGCCGCCCCCCAGGAGGATGGCCAGCACCTGGCCGTGGGACAGGTCCAGGCTCCCGGCGTTGACGCTCCACACCACTCCCAGGGCCAGAAGCGCCAACAGCATCAGGAAAGAAAGGCCCCAGCGCAGGCGCCTGCGTCGGTCCATGTCTCTCAGCTCCTTTTCTCAGAAATTTGACGCGGGCCCCGTGCCGACAGCGCGGCACGGGGCCCGTCCGCCGCCCGCGTTCCGCGGGAAGGGCTCACCCCTCCAGCCGGTGGAGGTAGGTCAGGGAGGCGGGGTCGGGGTCGTCCTGGGTGAGGACCGTGTGGATGTCGGCGATCATCTTCCCCAGGCCCATGGTGGACTGGAACAGGTTCTGCTCCGTGCACCACACGTCCCCGGTCTCCACCGCCTTGAAGTCCGCCAGCAGGGGGCTCTTGTCCAGCAGCTCCGCCACGGTGTGGAGCTCCCCGTCGATGGTGCTGTTGTAGATCAGCACGTCCGCGTCCCGGGCCCCCACGTAGAAGGTCTCCATATCCATGTTCACCGTGGACAGGGCGCTGTCCTCCTCCCCCAGGTCCGGGAAGATGTAGGTCCCCCCCGCCATCTCGATCATCCGGGAGACGTAGTCCCCGGACCGGCGGACGTTGGCCGCGCCGGTGGAGGTGATGTAGAAGAAGGCCACGGTCTTGCCGGTGCTCTCCTGGGAGAGGACCGGGGCCAGGTCCGCCATGGCCCGGCCGAACGCCGCCTCCGCCTCCTCCAGCTTCCCCAGGAGCACGCCGTAGAGCTTCAGCCACTCCATGCGGCCCAGGGGGCTGCTCTCATAGCTGGACCGCTCCACAAACACCGGGATCCCCAGCCGCTCCAGCTGCTCCTTCACCTCCGGGGCGTGGTAGATCATGGTGGATTCCACCGCCATGTCGCAGCCGGCGGCGAAGATCCGCTCATAGTCCGGGGCGTTGTACTTTCCGGCGTAGAGGATCTCCCCGGCCTCCATGGCCGCCCGGGCCTCCGGGACGTACCAGTTCTCCGCGCTGGTCCCGGAGAGGCTGATGGCGTCCAACGCGTCCAGGGAGACGAAGAGGTCCATGGCGGAGGTGGCCACCAGGTACACGCTGTCCAGGGGCTGCTGGAGGACGGTCACGTCCTCCGCCACCCCCGTGGGCACGGCGGCGTCCTCCGGCACCAGCAGGTATTCCTCCCCGTCGGCCACGGAGATCAGGGCGTAGCCCCCCTGGTAGAAGTCCACGGCGAACTGGTCGGCGTACTGGAGCTCCAGGCTGCCCTCCAGGGCCAGCTCCTCCCAGGCGGGGGCGCTGTCCGCCGCCTGGCCGGCCCCGCCCTCCGCCGCCTCCGCCGGGGCGGCGCAGCCGGCCAGGACCAGGAGCAGCGCCAGAGCGGCCCCCAAGCAATAAGAACGGCCCATCATGCCGCCGGTACGATGGAGGCGGAGTCCAGGACCAGGGCGTAGGCCACCTCGTGGGGCACGCTCATGGCCACGGTGTCCGCCACCACCGGCATTTTCCAGTCAAAGCATGTCACGGGGATGGTGAAGGTGGAGGCCCCGTCCACGATGGTGGTGTCGTACCGCTGGCCCTCCACCAGCATGTAGTCGTAGTTGTCGCTGCCCCAGACCAGGGTGATGGCGACCTGCCCGTCCTGGACGTGGAGGGCGGCGGGGGAGGCCACGCTGGCCCGGCCGGAGCCGCCGGTGAGCGCCACGTCCACCAGGTACTCCCCGTCCGCCAGCCCCAGGCTCTCCGGGGTGGTCACAACGCCCTCGGCGAAGGCCTCCAGGGGCAGGGGGTCGGAGCGGAAGACCAGGGTGCGGTCGTACCACATCTCCTTGCGGTCGCTGAAGGCGGCGCAGTCGATCCCCATATCCAGGGCCTCCACCGGCACGGTGAAGGTGTGGAGCCCCTCGGCGGTCTCCTGGTAGGGGATGTACTCGCCCTCATCGGCCCCGGCGGCCTCCTGGGCGGTGCCCATGCAGACCATCCGGTAGCCGGTGCCGCTCATGGTCATCACCGCGGTCATGGCTCCGTCCCGGACCGTCAGGTCGCAGGCGATGATGTTGAACATGGGGGAGCTGGAATCCACGGTGATCTCATAAGTGCCCTCCCGGAGGCTGTCGGCGTAGAGGGGGACCATCCAGTCCTCCACCACCTCCACGGCCTCGGCGGTGTCCCCCTCGCCGGCCACCTGGCTGGCGTCCCCGGCGGCGCTGTCCGCCTGGGCGTCCGCCGCCCCGGCGTTTTCGCTCCCGCCGGTCTCCTGGCTCTCCGTCCCGTTCCCGGCGTCTGTGTTTCCGGCGCTGCCGCCGGCACAGCCGGCGGCCAGCACCACCGTCATGGCGCACAGCAGCGCCAGAAGCCTTCTCTTCATCTCACGCATGTCTCATTTCGGGGCGGTCCGGCCCCTCTCCTTTTTTCGATTTCATCTGACGGCCACTCCTGTGGCAATCGTAACAAGGGCCCGGCCCGGAGGACGTCCCCCGGCCGGGTCCCGCGGCGGGCAGGGGCCTTATCCCTCCAAAGCGTCCACCGCCGCCTGGGCGTGGGCCGCAAAGAGGTCCTGGATGGCCTCCATCTCCCCCAGGCCGGTGAGCACGCACTCCACCTGGTAGCCGGCGTCCTCAAAGGCCAGCTTCCAGGAGCCGTCCTCGTCCCCGGCCATGTCGTTGTTGGCGTGGTCCCCGGCCACCACCATCAGGGGCAGAAGGACCACCCTGCTGTAGTCCCCCTGGCCCACGGAGGCCAGAAGGTCCTCCAGGGTGGGCTCGGCCTCCACGGTGCCGATGTAGTAGTTGGCGTGGCCGCTGTCGGTGAGGAGCTGCTGGAGCTTGGCGTAGACGCCGTTGGCGTCGTGCTCGGTGCCGTGGCCCATGAAGCAGATGGCGGTCTGGCCGTCGTCGTAGCCGGCGGTGGCCGCCACGATGGCCTCCATCACCGCCTGGAAGTCCTCGTCGCTGGTGAGCAGGGGCCCTCCCACGGAGATGGACTCAAAGGCGTCGCTGTACTCCGCCAGGGTGCTCATCAGCTCCTCGTACTCCAGGCCGTTCATCAGGTGGGTGGGCTGGACCACCAGGGTCTTCACCCCGTTGTCCACCGCCCGGTCCAGGGCCTGGGTCACGTTGTCGATGGCCACGCCGTCCCGGGATGCCACGTGGTCGATGATGATCTGGCTGGTGAAGGCCCGGCGGACGGACCAGTCGGGGAAGGCCTCCGCCATGGCGGCCTCGATGGCCCCGATGGTCAGGCGGCGGCTGTCGTTGTAGCTGGTGCCGAAGCTGACCACCAGCAGCTCCTGCTCGCCGATGCCGTCCTGGTTCCGGGGGTCGTCCAGGCTGGCGTCGCCGGTCTTGTAGTTCTCGTCAGGGTCCAAGGCGGTGTCCTCCTCTTCCGCGCCGCCGGCGTCGTTCCCGGCGGGCTCGTTGGTGTCGTTGGCGGCCTGGCCGGCGCCGCCGGCATTGCCGCTGTTGTTTCCGCCGCAGCCGGCCAGCAGGGCCAGC
>DVGP01000170.1 GCA_018712665.1 Candidatus Pelethomonas intestinigallinarum
CGTATCCCGCCGCCCGCCGCAAAGCGGCAGGCGGCGCTCACTCCGCTGCGCCTCCTCTCCCCACCGGACCCGCTTCGCTGGGCTCCGGCGGGGGCCCCGTGTGGCAAACGATTCGATGCTCGCTCCGCGCAAAGTGTTTTTCCGACGCCGCAGCGTAAGCAAACATGCCAGCGGCATGTTTGCAGCGTAGGCCGCAGCGGCTATGCTGCGAGGAGGGAACCTTGCGGTTGCAGCTTTTCTTTCGCCGCCTGTGGGCGGCGTACCCGCAGGGGGCAGGCCGCATCCGTACGGCAGCATAGCTGCCTACGGCTGCGCGCAAACTCTGCGAGGCTTTTTTGACACGCTCAGGCCGCCCCGCCGGGGCGGCCTCTTTCGCCTTGACAAACAGGTAACTAGTTGCTATAATAATCGCAACAAGTTACTGATTGGGGTGAGCCCATGGAAGTCAACGATCTGGTGCGGCGCTTTTCCCGCACCGTCACTGACCAGCAGAAAGCCATTTTCAGCACGCTTTTTATTGCCGGGAACCAGCTGCAGACGATCTTCGACAGCCGCATCCCTGCGCTGTCCCTGAAGCAGTTCATGCTGCTGTCGGTGGCCAGGCAGGCCGGGGAGCCGATGACCTTCACCCAGCTGGGGGCCCTGCTGGGCTGCTCGCGGCAGAACATCAAAAAGCTGGCCGAGGCCCTGGTGAAAAAGGGGTTTGTCACGATCCGGCGGAGCGCCCGGGACGGCCGGGCTCTGTGCGTGTGCCCCACGGAAAAAGCGGACGCGTATTTTCAGAATGACTTTGCCCGCTACCAGGAGGAGCTGGGGTATCTCTTCGAGGTCTACACGGAGGAGGAGGTGGAGACGCTGTTCACGCTCCTGACCAGACTGTACGCGGGGATCAAACATTTGGAGGAGAGGATCGACTATGAAGAAAACGGTGGTGATCTATAACTCCCAGACGGGCTTTACCGCGCGCTACGCCCGCTGGATCGCGGAGGCGGCGGGCGCGGACTGCCTCCCCCTGTCGGAGGCGAAGGGGAGGGACCTGTCCGGCTGCGACGCCATTATTTTCGGCGGCTGGGCCTGCGCCGGCGGGATCAGCAAGCTCAAGTGGTTCAAGGAAAACATGGGGAAGTGGGCGGGCAAGAAGCTGATCGTCTTCTGCGTGGGCGCCAGTCCCATGGACAGCCCCGATGTGGGACCCGCCCTGCGGCAGAATTTCACCCCGGCGGAGTGGGAGAAGGTCCATGTGTTCTACTGCCCCGGCGGCCTCAGCTACGAAAAGATGCCGGTCCCCTCCAAGCTCATGATGAAGGTGTTCGCCAAGACGATGCAGGCGAAGAAGGACAAAACCGAGGGAGAGGCCGTGATGGCGCGGATGATCGCCGCGTCCTATGACATCTCCGACAGGAAATACATCGAGCCGATCCTGGCCTGCTTGGCAGAATGATCGCTCGCTGTATATCAGAAGAGGCCGCCCTCACCGGGCGGCCTCTTCTGTTGCGGAGTGCGATTCCTCCCAATATCGGGGCGGAAGGGCGGCCAGGAGAGCACCGGCGGCGGCCAGCGCCTCCGGCTCCGTCAGACAGAGCCCCATGCCGGGAAACCCGGCAGCCAGCCGCTCCAGCTGCCTCCGGTACCGGCGGGCGGTCTCTGCTCCGGCGGGGGTGAGGGCGATCTTGCCGTACCGCTCCTTCTCCGCCAGGCCCTTCTCCTGGAGGGTCTCCAGCATCCTGGCCACCGAGGGCTTTTTCACCCCCAGTGCCCTGGCCACCTCCACGGAGGAGACGGCCCCACCCTCTTCCGAGAGGCGGTCGATCACCAGCAGATACCGCAGATGGGCGCTTGAGCATTCCATGGCCCGCTCCTCCTTTTCGGTGGTTTGAAAAGACGGGGCGCGGGCTGTCCATAGCAGTCCGTGCCCCAAAGTGGAGTTGTACTGTGTCGTCCGTTCAGCTACGATCAGACGTTGGCGGCGGAGACGGAGCGCAGGTCCCGGACGCCCTCCTTGTCCTGATAGCCCTTGCGGAACAGGAGGTAGATGAGGCCCGCCAGAGCGGCCGCGGCCACCACGGTCCAGACGCTGAAGGTGGCCACGCCGGCGATGAGGCCGCCGATCTGGTAGACGATCATGGCGATGACATAGGCGAAGCCGCACATGTAGCCGATGGCGGCCAGGGTCCACTTCCAGTTGTTCATCTCCCGCTTGATGGCGCCCATGGCGGCGAAGCAGGGGGCGCACAGCAGGTTGAAGATCATGAAGGAGTAGGTGGTGATGGCGTTGAAGTCCGCGGCCACCATGGCCCAGATGGGGGAGCTGTCCTCCATCAGGTCGATCTCGCCGGCGTAGTTGTAGGCCACGCCGAAGAAGTTCACCACTTCCTCCTTGGCGATGAGGCCGGTGAAGGTGGCCACGGTGGCCTTCCAGGCCATGTCGCCCATCCAGCCCAGGGGGTAGAAGATCCAGGCGATGGCGTTGCCGATGGCGGCCAGGATGGAGTGGTTGTTGTCCTCCACGGCCTGGAACACGCCGTCCACGAAGCCGTAGCCCTGGAGGAACCACAGGACGATGGAGGAGATCAGGATGACGG
>DVGP01000171.1 GCA_018712665.1 Candidatus Pelethomonas intestinigallinarum
CTGGTGGTTTTGAATTTCCCCAATAATCCCACCGGTTATATGCCGGACCGGGAAGAGGCCCTGCAGATCGCAGCGGTGCTGCGGGCAGCGGCAGAGGCGGGCAAAAAGCTCACCGTTCTCTGTGATGACGCCTATTACGGCTTCTGGTATGCCGACGGGATCCTGCGGGAAAGTCTCTTTGGAATTTTGACAGGCCTGCACCCCAATGTGCTGACTATCCGTCTGGATGGCGCCACAAAGGAGTACTTTGCAGGCGGGCTGCGGCTGGGGTTCCTCACCTTTGGCGGCCAGCCGGAGGAGGTGCTGGAGGATCTGCGCCGGAAGACCACCGGGGCCATCCGCATCAGTGTGTCCAGTGCCGGCAGGTTTTCCCAGCAAATGCTGTGCGATGCCCTGGAGAGCGAGGAGGTCTTCAAGGAATTGCAGCAGAAAAAGGAGATTTTGGAGGACCGGGGCAGAGCGGCCATTGCCCTGTGCCAGCAGGGCAGCGGCAAGGGGCTGTGGACTGCCTATCCGTTCCGGGCGGGATATTTCATCTGCCTGCGGGTGGAGGCGGACGCGGAGCGGCTGCGCCGGCACCTGCTGCAAGACTATGGCATCGGCGTGATCGCCCTCAATGACCGGGATATCCGCATTGCCCTTCCCTGTCTGGAGACGGAGGAGCTTACATTCCTGATGAGCTGTTTGGACCAAGCCATCGATGAGGTGCGCTGAAGAAAGGGAGACATATGGATCGAAAGCGTAAAGTGATTTTGGATGTGGACACCGGCAGCGATGACGCCGTAGCGATTATGACGGCGATTCTCAGCGGCGAGCTGGATGTTCTGGGCATTACCACCGTGCACGGGAACCTGCCTCTGCCCTATACCACGGACAACACCCTGCGGGTGGTGGAGATGCTGGGGGCTGACGTACCCGTCTATGCGGGATGTCCCTTTCCCCTGGTGCAGGACCTGCTTCCCGGACGCCGCCTCAATGCCGGAGAGGTCCATGAGGACCACGTGATCGACGGCAAGGTGGTGGCGGTCCATGAGAAAGCGCTGCCGCTGCCCGCGCCCACCATCAAAGCGCAGAAGGAGCACGCGGTGAGCTGGATGCTGCGAACCCTCAAGGAGTCGGAGGAGAAGATCACCCTGATCCCGGTGGGGGCTATGACCAACATCGCCACGGTGCTGCGGATGGATCCCTCCGTCAAGGAACATATTGAGGAGATCATCTGTATGGGCGGCGGCGTCAACATCCACAACCGGGCTTTCCGCTCGGAGACCAACTTTTATAACGACCCCGAAGCGGCCAAGATCATGGTCTGCAGCGGGGTGAAGGTGACCATTGTGGGGCTGGACGCTACCCACAGTTCCTGGTTTGGCTATGAGGAAGTGGAGAAGCTGCGGGCGCTCCATACCAAGGCCGCGGATTTTGCCGCGGAGATGCTCTACCACCGGATCTACGCAGCCAACCTGACAGGCGCCCGGAAGGAGCCCAAGAGCGCCCTGCACGACGTATTGGCAGTATGCGCCGCCATCGATCCCACGGTGCTGCAGGATGTGCGCCACGAGACCTGTGATGTGGATATCGGAGGCGGTATTGCGGACGGCCAGCTGATGACGTCCATGCGGTACTGCCACAGCCAGCCCAAGCTGCCCACCTATGTGGCGTATAAGGGGGATGGGGACAAACTGTTCTCCATGATGTGCAGCTATCTGGCCAGGGGATGACGGCAGATGCCGGAGGGAGGAACCATGAAATTTGCGCGGATCACAGAGGCGGAGCGGATGGCAAAGCTGCGGATTCCCACAGGGAAGCTCCGCATCGTCATCGACTCCGACGCCAAAAACGAGGTGGACGATCAGTTTGCCATCTCCTGGGCGCTCCGCTCGCCAGAGCGGTTTAACGTGGAGGCCGTATACGCGGTGCCGTTTTCCCATGCGGCCTTTCAGCACAACATCGGCAACGCGGCGTTCCCCGACATCGAGCCGCCGGACGAGGGAATGGAACAGAGTTATCAGGAGATCCGGAAGCTCTACACCCTGCTGGGGCTGGACCCGGAGGGGAAGGTGCTGCGGGGGGCAGACCGCTTTTTGACCAGAGGGGGCGGACCGGTGGTCAGTCCCGCTGTGGAGGACCTGATTCGCCGGGGCATGGAGCCACGGGAGGATCCCCTCTATGTGGTGGCCATCGGCGCAGCCACCAATGTGGCTTCGGCGCTGATGGCGGAGCCCGCTCTGGCGGACAGGATCGTGGTGGTATGGCTGGGGGGACAGCCCCCCTATTTCCAGCACGGCATGGAGTTCAATCTGGCCCAGGACATTCTGGCAGCCCAGTGCCTGTTTGACAGCGGCGTCCCCCTGGTCTGGGTCCCCTGCATGAATGTGGCCTCCCTGCTCTCCCTGTCCGACGACGATGTGCGGGGGAAACTGTTGGGGAAGAGTCCCATCGGTACTTATCTGGCGGAGATCGTACTGGCCCAGTTCACCAATCTGAAAAAGGCTACGGACCGGGCTGCGGGCCACCGGCGGGTGAACCTGCGGGGTCGGGACGACCAGGGGGAGGACTATCTCAGTCAGTTCCCCACCCATCACGTCTCCTGGTCCAGAACCATTTGGGACGTGTCCACCATTGCTTTTTTGAAAAATCCCGGTTGGGTCCAGTCAACACTGATGCCTGCCCCGGTGCTGCTGGATGACTGTCGATGGGGGACGCCGGACGCCGCCCGTCACGCTATCCGGGTGGCCAACTACTGCCAGCGGGATTTGATTTTCGGGGATATGATCGCTTGTCTCACCGGAGCCTGATCGATGAACGCGGTATCCGAAACGATTTTCAGCGTATTTCTCATTGGGCTGATAGGCCTTCTCATCGGCAGGATCCGGATCAAGGGGATCTCCTTCGGCATATCGGCCGTATTTTTTGTAGGATTGCTCTTCGGCCATTTTGGAGTGGAACTTCCCCCTGTGCTTCAGAGCACGGGGCTGGTCCTCTTCATCACTGCGGTGGGACTGTCGGCGGGACAGGGGTTTTTGCAGGTGCTCCGGCGCAGCGGACTGGCTTATGGGGCGATCTGCGCCGTCACAGTGGGGATAGGCGCGCTGCTGTGCCTGGGATTGATCGCTTTGTGGCAGATGGATGCGTCCCTGGCGGTGGGAATGCTGGCGGGGGCCTTCACCAGCTCTACCAGCTATGCTGCGGCCAAAGATGTGGTGGCAGCGAGCCAGGAAGCGGTGGCCGCCATGGCGGCAGGATACGGGGTCACCTATCCCATTGGCCTGATCTGTAAGGTGCTGTTTGTCCAGACCGTTTACAAGAAAAACGGCGCCAAAGAGGAAGCGGAGACGGTGAAGGTGGCCCCTTTGGAGAAAGGTGGATGCCGCCGGTTGGATCCCCATGGACTGATCCCGCTGTCCGCCGCGATCATAGGAGGACTCCTGTTGGGCGGTGTGACGATTCCGCTGCCCGGGGGCGTCTGCTTTACACTGGGGCAGACCGGCGGTCCGCTGCTGGTGGGCCTCGCCATCGGACAGATCGGACGTGTGGGGCCGGTGGATTTGACGCTGTCCCCTGGAGCGGAAGAAGTCATCAAACAGCTGGGGCTGCTCCTGTTTTTTGCCGGAGCGGGTACCGAAGGAGGAAAAGCGTTCGCGGATATTCTGGGCCAGTGGGGAATGGAACTGCTGACCGGAGGCCTTCTGCTGGTGCTGCTGCCCCTGGGGATCGGCTACTTTCTGGCCCGGACTGTGCTGCGTGCGCCTGTTCTGAACAGCCTGGCCCTTATGTCCGCCAGCATGACCAGCACACCCTCTCTGGCACTGCTGATGGACATCTCCGGGAAGAAAGACATCGCCTTTATCTATGCCGCGGTGTACCCCATCTCCCTGCTGCTCATGGTGGTGGTTTTGCAGCTCCTTTTGCTGTAATACAGGAGAAAGCATTGAAAATATCAGCGCACCGGCGGAGTGTCCAAGGCTCTCCGCCGGTGCACATTTCGTTTATTCGGGATCTTCCGCCGGTATGGTTGGGACGGCGACAGTGTCTGGATGCTGCAGTGCGATGGAAAGATTTTGAAAAACGTCCCTATTCCAGATAAAATACCGGGCCTTTCGGGGGAAAGGGCAGGCTGCGCCCTCTGGGGACCAGAAAGGCGTGGTCCCGGCCGTGGAGGTTCAGCCGGTCGCACTCACAGTCGGTGATGATCAGAAGAGGCGCCTCCCTGGGAAAGTCGGAGGCTTGGTCCAGAAGCTCGATCCCCGGCTGGAGCACCGTGCCGCCCCGGCCCCGGACCTTCACGCTTCCCGCAATGTCCGACGCCTCCATATACCCCTGGTCATAGGGTGCGGCGTCGCAGAACACTACCCGCACCCGGTGTACATCCCGGGCGGCACTGTAGCTGGCGATGGCGCCCAGGGCTGCGGCCAGCAGGGAGCGGTCCATGGAGCCAGAGGTATCCAGCAGCACGCCGAAGGTCTGGCCCGCCTGGGCCGCCTCCTCGTACCGCCAGGAGGGCCGGGGAATGTCCGGTGTGGCGGACTGGCGGCGGCTGAGCCGGGCGTAGGTGCGGCGCTTCTCCAAAGGTTCAAACCGCTCGTCAAACCACCGGGCCAGCTTCACATCCCAGGGAATGGGGGGCTGGGACAGGGCCCGGATCTCCTCCACCAGCCCCTCCGGGAGATACCCCCGCTCGTGGGTCTGGTGGTAGTCCAGTCCCCGCTGGATGGCGGAGCGGCACCAGGTGTCCAGATCCACAAAGTCCTTGGTGCCGGTCCAGTCGGGGGGAC
>DVGP01000172.1 GCA_018712665.1 Candidatus Pelethomonas intestinigallinarum
ATTTGCATTTCCTACATGAAGAAATACCTTCGATTTCTCACCCCTTTCAATACAGTTTTCCGTGTACTTGATGGAAAGTAAAAACGCCATAGGATTCCCTATGGCGTTTGGGACAGGAAAAGGGTGCTGATATTTCACATCAGCACCCTTTATCCTGCCAGTATTAAAATTTTTGACTTCACATCGTGTTCCTTGCCTCTGAAAACATTGATTTTACTGGACTATCTCATGTTTTCTTATTAGGAGGCGGGGGAAAGCGTGTCTTTCTTTTTTGGTTTCGCGGGCCGTTGCCCGCTCCACCCTTCCGTGTTTCTCCTTTTCCAACGGTGCCCCGCTCTGCTGGGCGGCATTTTACACCGCCGGAGAGGGTTTCTCTTCTCTTGGAGAAAAAACCCGAATCCGCTACCGCTCCTCCCGGAAGTAGGGCAGGCCCAGGTGGGCGGGCGGCTGATTCTCACGCTTCTTGCGGAGACTGACCAGGATCAGCACGGCGATGGTGACCAGATAGGGGATCATCTTGAACAGCTCCTGGGAGCTCCGGGTCAGGTTGGGGATGTAGAAGTACAGCCAGGTAAGGCAGCCGAAGATGTAGGCGCCCAGGATGGCCATGAGGGGCTTCCAGGTGGCGAAGATGACCAGGGCCACGGCCAGCCAGCCCAGGGACTCGATGGTTCCGTCGGTGGACCAGGTGCCCTTGATGTAGTCCATGGTGTAATACAGTCCGCCCAAGCCGGAGATGCCCGCGCCGATACAGGCCGCCAGATACTGGTAGCGGGTGACGTTGATGCCGGCGGCGTCGGCGGTGGCGGGGTTTTCACCCACAGCCCGCAGGTTCAGCCCTGTGCGGGTGCGGTTTAAGAAGTACCACAGCACGATGGCCACCAGAATGGCCAGGTAGGCCATGAAGCCGTAGCTGAGGAACAGGGAGCCGAAGACCCCCAGGTCCGCCTGATTGGCGATGTTGGCCCGGTAGGCGGCGCTGGTGGCGGCCACGGAGATCTGGCCCACGCCGCCGGCCATGCTGTTCAGGCTGCCGCCGAAGAAGTTGGCCACGCCGCCGCCGAAGATGGTCAGCGTCAGGCCCGTCACGTTCTGGTTGGCCCGGAGGGTGATGGTCAGGAAGCTGAAGAGCAGGCCCCCCAGGGCCGCTGCGGCGAAGGCCGCCAGGAAGGACAGGAGCAGGCACAGGGCGGGCACGGGGGTGGTCCCGGCGGCGGCGCAGCTCCGCTCATAGAAGAAGGCCGTGGCCAGGCCGGCGATGCCGCCTAAGTACATGACCCCCGGGACGCCCAGGTTCAGACTGCCGGACTTCTGGGTGAGGATCTCCCCCAGAGCGCCGAACAGAATGACGGTGCCGAAGACCACGGCCGCCTGGAACAGCGCGATATATTGGCTCATTTCCCGCCCTCCTTTCTCCGGTGGAAGACCAGCTTGTAGTTGATGAAGAATTCGCTTCCGATGATGCAGAAGAGGATGATGCCGGTGATGATGTTGGAGGCGTAGTCGTTGAGGTTGAACTGGGAGGCCACTCGGATGGCCCCCTTCTCCAGGAACACCAGGAGGAAGGCGATCAGGACCATCACAAAGGTGTTGAACTGGGCCAGCCAGGCCACGATGATGGCGGTAAAGCCCCGGCCGCCGGCGGTGTTGGTGGAGATGGTGTGGCTGGAGCCGGCCACGGCAATGAAGCCCGCCAGGCCGCAGATGGCGCCGGAGATGGCCATGGTCCGCAGGTACACCCGGCTGAGCTTGATGCCGGCGTAGCGGGCGGTGTTGGCGCTCTCTCCCACCACGGCAATCTCATAGCCCTGCTTGGAGTAGCGCAGGTACAGGTACATTCCCACGGTGAGCGCCATGACCAGGATCACGTTCAGGGCGTAGTCCTGGCCGAAGAGGGGCGGGAACCAGCCGAACTTGGTCTGCCGGTGGATGACGCCCACGGAGTTGGAGCCCCAGGGGTTCTCCCACAGGGCCACGCAGTAGCTGGTGATCTGGATGGCCACATAGTTCATCATCAGGGTGAACAGCGTCTCGTTGGTGTTCCACCGGGACTTGAAGATGGCGGGCACCAGGCCCCACAGGGCCCCGGCGATGATGCTCACCACTGCCATCAGGCACAGCAGCAGGGGGGTGGAAATCTGGGCGCCCAGGTAGATCATCATTCCGGCGGTGCAGCAGCCGCCCACCAGAATCTGTCCCTCGGCGCCGATGTTCCAGAACCGCATCTTGAAGGCGGGGGCCAGGCCCACACCGATGCACAGCAGCATCATGGTGTCCCGGATGGTGGTCCAGGTCCGGTTGGTGGTACCCAGGGCCCCGCTGTACATCTCCACATAGACCTGGATGGGGTTCAGCTTGGTCACGGCGAAGATGAACAGGCCGCTGAGGATCAGGGCCAGCACCACGGACAGGAGCCGGATGCCCCAGGACTTCCAGCGGGGGATGCTGTCCCGCTTGACGATGCGGACGGCGGGCTCCCGCTTCACGGCAGCGCTCATGCTCCCACCGCCTCCTTTCCCAAATTGGTCATCATCAGGCCGACCTCCTCCTTGGTAGCGGTCCGCCCGTCCACCACGCCGTTGACCCTGCCGGCGCACAGCACCAGGATCCGGTCACACAGCTCCAGCAGCACGTCCAGGTCCTCACCCACGAAGATAACGGCCACGCCCTTCTTCTTCTGCTCCGTGAGCAGGTTGTAGATGGTGTAGGAGGTGTTGATGTCCAGCCCCCGGACGGCGTAGGCGGTCATCAGCACCGAGGGTTCCTGGGAGATCTCCCGGCCCACCAGCACCTTCTGCACGTTGCCGCCGGAGAGGCGGCGCACCGGGGTGTTCAGGCTGGGGGTCAGCACCTCCAGCTCGTCCTTCACCCGCTGGGCCAGGGCCCTGGGGGGCTTCCGGTCCAGCAGGGGGCCGGGGCCCTCCCGGTAGGTTTTGAGCATCATGTTGTCCACCATGCCCATAGAGCCCACCAGGCCCATGCCCAGCCGGTCCTCCGGGACGAAGGCCATGGACACGCCGATCCTGTGGATCTGCCGGGGAGTCTTGCCAATGAGCTCCTCGCCTCCCCGGTCCACCGGGGCGTGGCGGCCGGCGATGGCCTGGTCCGGCGTGGGGGGATGGTAGATGATGTGGGAGCCCTCCTGGGCCGGGCGCAGCCCGGCGATGGCCTCCAGCAGCTCCTTCTGGCCGCTGCCGGAGATGCCCGCCACGCCCAGTATCTCCCCGCCCATGGCCTGGAAGGAGACGTGGTCCAGGGCCAGGACGCCGTCGTCGCTGCGGACGGTCAGGTCCCGCACCTCCAGCCGCAGAGGCCGGTGCTCCACCAAGGGGCGGTCAATGTTCAGCGTCACGGACCGGCCCATCATCATCTCCGTCAGCTTCTGGGGGTCTGTCCGGCTGGTGGGCACATCCCCCACATATTGCCCCTTCCGCAGCACGGCCACCCGGTCGGAGATGGCCATGACCTCGTGGAGCTTGTGGGTGATGATGACGATGGATTTCCCGTCGGCGCGCATGTTCCGCAGCACGTCGAAGAGCCGGTCGGTCTCCTGGGGCGTCAGCACGGCGGTGGGCTCATCCAGGATCAGGATGTCCGCCCCCCGGTAGAGGACCTTCACGATCTCCACCGTCTGCTTTTGTGACACGGACATGTTGTAGATTTTCTGCTCCGGGTCCACAGCGAAGCCGTAACGCTCGCAGATCTCCCGGACCCTGCCGCCCACGGCCTTCAGATCCAGCCGTCCCGGCTCCTTGAGCCCCAGGACGATGTTCTCCGCCGCGGTGAGAACGTCCACCAGCTTGAAATGCTGGTGGATCATGCCGATGCCCAGGTCAAAGGCGTCCTTGGGGGAGCGGATGGTGACGGCCTTCCCACGGACGGCGATGTGCCCCTCGTCGGGGTAGTAGATCCCGGCCAGCATGTTCATCAGAGTGGTCTTGCCGCTGCCGTTCTCACCCAGCAGCGCCAGGATCTCCCCCTGGCGGATGTCCAGGTCTACCTTGTCGTTGGCGATCACAGGCCCGAAGGTCTTGGTCACGCCGCGCATTTCCACTGCGTTCTGCAATCTGTTCACCCTTTCTTAGCCCGGCCCCCGGGAGGGCAGGCGCGTATTCCCGGCGGAGGCGGAGGGGTACAGGTCCTCCGCCGTATGGCAATGGGGGGCTTTGGGCCCCCCATTGCGCGGTTCGATCCTTCGGTATGTAGGGACGACCTGTCCGGCAGATCAGCTGTTGAGCTCGGTGATGCCGTCGATGCGCAGGTCAAAGTAGGGCGCGGAGCGGTAGACGGACTCCTGGAACACGCCGTCAGAGATGACATTCTCCGTGGGGCCCTCGTAAATCACGGTGCCGGTGTTGAAGTCGATGATGGAGAAGTTTACCTCGTACTCGGTGACGGTCTCGCCGCCCACGGTAAAGGTGGAGGTATCAAAGACCTTCAGACTGCCGTCGGCGATGCCGGCCCAGACCTCATCCACCTTCTCCTGGGTGCCCTCGGCGCAGGAGGGACCAAGAGCGGAGATCATGACCGCGCCGTCGGCGCAGCCGGTGGCGTAGTCGGCGGGGATCTCCTCACCGGCGATGAACTTCTCCAGGGTGGCTTGGTACAGCACGGACCAGTTGTTCTGGGCGGAGGTCAGGGCCGCCTCGGGGGCCACGGAGAGCATGTCGATGTTGTAGCCCACGGAATAGGCCACGGTGCCGCTCTCCAGGGCGACCTGGACGGCGGAAGGGGCGCCGGTGGAGTCGGCGTGCTGGCCGATGATGACGCAGCCGTTGGCCATCAGGGCGTTGGCGGCCTCGCTCTCAGCGGTGGGATCATACCAGGAGTTGGTGTACTGGACCTCCATGTAGGCCTCAGGGACAATGGACTGGATGCCCAGGAGGAAGGCGGTGTAGCCGCAGACCACCTCGGCGTAGGGGTAGGCGCCCACATAGCCCACCTTGGGGTCGGTGACGGTGCCGTCAGCCATCAGCTCCTGGAGCTTCATGCCGGCCACCACGCCGGAGACGTAGCGGGACTCGTAGGTGTAGGGGAAGATGTTCTTGAAGTTGTCCAGCCCGGCCACACCGGCCTGGTCGCCGGTGCAGGCCACGAAGGTCACATCGGGGTACTGCTCGGCGGCGGAGAGCATGTAGGTCTGGTGTCCGTAGGAGTCGGAGAAGATGATGTCGCAGCCCTCTTCCGCCAGGTCAATCGCGGTGTCCTCGCAGGTCTCGTCCTCCGCGATGTTGTAGCGGAAGATCACCTGGCTGTTCACGTCGATGCCCAGGGCCTCACAGGCGGCGGTCAGGCCGTCAATGTGGGCCACGTCATAGCCGGAGTTCTGATCATGAATGCAGATCATGCCGATGGTGATGTCGGCCCCGGCGGCGTCGCCGCCGTCGTCAGTCTGCTGGGTGTTGCCAGCGGCGTTATTGCCAGCGGTGTCGTTGCCGGCAGTGTTGTTACCGGCGGTGTCAGCAGTCGTGTTGTTCCCTCCGCAGGCGGCCAGGGCGAGGGCCATGGACAGCGCCAGCAGGAGAGCAAGCAGCTTCTTTTTCATACAACTCCTCCTTATATTCGCGCAAAATGATGTGTTTCCCGAGTCCTCCGCGGGGGATTCCCCGCTTCGCCGTTTTCCCCCCGGCTGCGCGTCTGCCGGCGGAAACTCTGCGTTACCATGATTATACATCATGTGTCTCTGCATTTCAATCAAAAATCCGTTCGTCCTTCAAAAAATTTTTGTGCAATAAAACAATTTCAGGACAAAATGAAACGCCCCCCGCTCCCATGCATGGGAGCGGAGGACGCTTTGTCCTTTTATGATGGCAGGATGGCGGGATACTACTGGCGGATGACGGTGCCGGTGCGGCCGGCGATGCCGTCCCGGGCCTTCTCCAGCAGGGTGATGAGGGCCTCCCGCCCGGGCTTGGACTGGGCGAACTTCACCGCTGCCTCCACCTTGGGCAGCATGGAGCCGGGGGCAAACTGGCCCTGGGCGATATAGGTCCTGGCCTCATCGGGGGTCATGGAGGAGAGCCACCGCTCGTTCTCCGTGCGGTAGTTGATGGCCACCTTCTCCACGGCGGTGAGGATGATGAGCATATCCGCGTCCAGCTGCTCCGCCAGGAGCTCCGAGGCGAAGTCCTTGTCGATGACCGCCGCCGCGCCCTTCAGGTGGTTGCGCTCGGTGCGGTAGACGGGGATGCCGCCTCCGCCGCAGCAGATGACCAGGTGCCCGTCCTCGCTGAGGGCCCGGATGGCGCCGGCCTCGATGATGTGCTTGGGCTTGGGGGAGGCCACATAGCGCCGCCAGCCCCGGCCGGCGTCCTCCTTGACCAGGTAGCCGGTCTTGGCGGCATAGTCCGCCGCCTCCGACTTGGTCATGAACTTGCCGATGGGCTTGGAGGGGTTCTGGAAGGCGGGGTCGGCGGGGTCCACCTCCACCTGGGTGACGATGGAGCACACGGGCATGTTGCAGATCCCCCGGTTGAGCAGCTCCTCCCGGAAGGCGTTCTGCAGGTCGTAGCCGATATAGGCCTGGCTCATGGCCCCGCACACGGACAGGGGCGTGGGGCCCTGGTTGGGGTCCTCCTTCTGCAGGGCGGCCATGGCGTTGTTGATGATCCCCACCTGGGGGCCGTTGCCGTGGGCCACGACCACCTGGTTGCCGTCCTCGATCAGATCCACGATGGCCCGGGCGGTGATCTTCACCGCCTCCGCCTGCTCCGGCAGGGTGTTCCCCAGGGCGTTGCCCCCCAGGGCAATGACGATCCGTTTGCTCATAGCACACTCCTTATGATTCGAGTCAGGTATCCATCCTTTTCTTTTGAAAAAGACCGTAACGACACTTGATCTTGCGAAGCAAGATCTTAGTGGAGTACGTCCCTTTAGGGGAAAGGATCAAAAGAAAACCTTTGGCGCGAAACATTCGTTTCGCTTATGTTCTGTCAGCTGTAAAACTGCTGTTCTCAGGCAAAACGTAGTTTTGCCCAAAAGTTCTTTTTGATACTTTTTCTTTCAAGAAAAAGTATGG
>DVGP01000021.1 GCA_018712665.1 Candidatus Pelethomonas intestinigallinarum
TTTTTAAGGGGGAGGGGGAGTCGAAACACCCTCCCCCTTAAATGTCCTTTTGGTTACTTTTCTGACAAGAGAAAAGTAACCCGGGGTCCGGGGGCGGAGCCCACGAAGAGGCAACGAGTTGCAGAGCAGCCCGCTCTGTAAAAATCACTCTTCCTCTTTGTAGCTCTTGGGCTTGATGTCGATCTTATACCCTGTGAGCCGGGCGGCCAGGCGGGCGTTCTGCCCCTCCTTGCCGATGGCCAGGCTCAGCTGGTCGTCGGGAACGATGACCCGGCAGCCCTTGCCCTCGTCGGCCAGCCACACGTCCAGCACGTCGGCGGGGGCCAGGGCGGCGGCGATGAACTGGGCGGGGTCTTCGCTGTACTTGATGATATCGATCTTCTCGCCCCGGAGCTCGTTGACGATGGCGCCCACCCGCTGGCCGCCGGGGCCCACGCAGGCGCCGATGGGGTCCACTGCCTCGTCGTGGCTCCACACGGCCATCTTGGTGCGGCTGCCCGCCTCACGGGCGATGGACTTCACCTCCACGGTGCCGTCGAAGATCTCCGGCACCTCCAACTCAAACAGGCGCTTGACCAGGCCCGGGTGGGTCCGGGAGATGAGGACCTGTGGTCCCCGGGTGCTGCGGCGGACCTCCACCACATACACCTTCACGTGCTGGCCCTCCTGGAGGTCCTCGCCCTTGATCTGCTCGCTGGCGGAGAGCATAGCCTCCGTGGACTCCGCCCCGGTGCCGATCCGCAGGGATACCGCCCCGTTGCGGGGGTCGATGCGGGTGACCACGCCGGTGAGAATCTCGTGCTGCTTGGAGTTGAACTCGTCGTAGACCATGCCCCGCTCCGCCTCGCGGAGGCCCTGGATGATCACCTGCTTGCCGTTGCCAGCGGCGATGCGGCCGAATTCCACGTTGTCCACGGGGATGTTCACCAGCCCGCCTACGTCGGAGCGGCCGAACTTGGCCCGGGCCTCCTCCACGGACATCTGGGTGCCGGGGAACTCCACTTCCTCCACGATCTCCTTCTGCACGTACATCCGAAGGTCCTTTTTCGCCTCGTTCACGTCCACGATCACGTTCTCCACGCCCTCGTGGTCCCGCTTGTAGGCGGTGGTCAGGGCCTGAACGATCTTATCCATCATGAAAGCCGGGGAGATGCCACGCTCCTTCTCCAGCATATCCAGGGCGGCAAAAATCTCATCACATTTCATGTCTCTTCTCCTACCTGTCCTTACGACTTATTAAAAAATACCCAGTTGCAGATCAGAATTCCACCCGCAGGCGGCATAAGGCAACTTCGTCCTTGGTGAAGGTCAGCTCCCGGTCCCCCACGGCCACGGTGACGGCGCCGTTGTCATAGCCCTTCAGATACCCGGCGAACTCCTTGCGGCCGTCCTTTGCCTTGTAGAGCTTCACCGTCACCGGACTGCCCATGAAGCGCGCAAAGTCCGAGGGCCGCTTCAGGGCCCGCTCCGCCCCGGCGGAGGACACCTCGAAGGTGTAGCTGCCCTCGATGGGGTCGGCCTCGTCCAGCAGGTCGCTGACCACCCGGCTGACGTTCTCACAGTCTATGATGTCCACGCCGCCCTCCTTGTCAAGGTAGAGGCGGAGGTACCACACGCCGGCCTCCCGGACGTACTCCACATCCCACAGTTCGCAGCCCGCGGCCGCGACAGCGGGGGCCGCCAGCTCTGCCACGATCTCCGTTACTTTCGCCACAGGGATCACCTCGCTCCCAAGAGATTTCTTCTCCTCTAGTGTGCCCAGCTTCTGGAATTTTGCTTGAGGAAATTAGGTCAAGAAAAAGAGCGGACTGAAATAGTCCACTCTGGTCTAACTACGCTAACATGGGTATGATACCATAGAATCCCAGGAAACGCAAGCTTTTTCTCGCTGGGAAGAAGATTTTTTCGCAAATTTTACAGGAAAAGCCGGAAAATCCGTCAAAGTGCCCCTCAGCGCCCCTGCAGGCCGTCCAAAGTCAGGCCAAAGGCCTCTCCAAAGCGCTCCAGGAACCAGACCGCCTCCGGGACCTCCAGGCGCTCCAGAGCCTCACGGGTCTCACGGGCCGCGTCTTCAAACTCCCCGTTTCCGGCCTGAAGCTCCTCCCGGCATTTGATGTAGGCGGCCAGCTTGTCCGCCGCCTTCACGATCTGCCGGATCTCCCCGTCCTCCTCCCGGAGGAGGGGGCCGTAGGCGGGCCGCAGCTCCGGGGGCAGCATGGCCAGGAGCTTTTGCGCCGCCGCGTCCTCCACCTGGCGGTAGGCCTCCCGGATGGCGGGATTGAAGTACTTGATGGGGGTGGGCAGGTCCCCGGTGAAGATCTCCGTGGCGTCGTGGAACAGCGCCGCCGCCGCGCACTTGTCGGGATCGCAGGGCTGGCGGAACACGTCCCGCCGGATCACCCCCAGGGCATGAGCCAGAACCGCCACCATGTGGCTGTGCTCTTGGATGTTCTCCGCGACGCTGTTGCGCATCAGGGACCACCGGGTGATGTACTTCATCCGGGAGATATAGGCGAAGAAATTGTACATGGCGTTTTTCCTCTCTGTGCCGGCTTCGAAAGATGACGTATCTTGGCGGTTCTGTCTCTCGTAGTATACAGCGCGCCCCCGCCTCCGGTCAACACCTTATCCCTTTTGCGCTTCTGTATTCGCCTTGCCCGGAAGGACAGAGGGGAAGAGGCCCCGGCCCGGCGCTGCGCGCGGGGCCGGGGCCTCTTCAAGAGCTTCGCGATGTCCCGCCGGACCCTTTTGTCCGGGAAAAAAGAAAACCACGCTGAAAAGCGTGGACTACCAAACATATAGGGGGGCCGCTTACCGCTCGCTGATGATGGTCTCGCTCTCACCGTAGATCATGTCGTCGATGTCCAGACTGCGTCTGTAGACCATGCCACATCACTTCCTTTCTTTATTTCTGTTCCCAGTATACCACGTTTTGCATAAAAATCAATAGAAATATTTGTTAACTTTGCATGAACATTTTGTAAAAGCCAAAGGACTGCCGTGGATTGAAGGACGCGCCGCCCGGCACTCTCAAAGAAACAAGACCCCACGGTCCCCGTGGGCCGTGAGGTCTTGTTTTGGTTGGTCACTTGAAGAACTTCACCGCGCTGCGGAACAGGCCCATGTCGTACTGTCCCGGCACGTTGCGGTACAGGTGGGGGCCGATCCGCTCGCTGTGGCCCATCTTCCCCAGGATGCGGCCGTCGGGGGAGGTGATGCCCTCGATGGCGTATAGGGAGCCGTTGGGGTTGAAGGCGGTGTCCATGGAGGGCGCGCCGTTCAGGTCCACGTACTGGGTGGCGACCTGTCCCCGTTCCGCCAGGGAGCGGATCACCGCCTCCGGGGCGATGAAGCGGCCCTCCCCGTGGGAGATGGGCACGGAATAGACGTCGCCAGGCTCTGTCTCCGCCAGCCAGGGGGAGAGGTTGGAGCACACCCGGGTGCGGACGATGGAGGACTGGTGGCGGCCGATGGTGTTGAAGGTCAGGGTGGGGCAGCTCTCGTCGGCGTCCACGATCCGCCCGAAGGGCACCAGCCCCAGCTTGATGAGGGCCTGGAAGCCGTTGCAGATGCCCAGCATCAGACCGCCCCGCCTGTCCATCAGCTCCGTCACCGCCTCCCGTACGGCGGGGGAGCGGAAGAAGGCGGTGATGAACTTGCCGGAGCCGTCGGGCTCGTCGCCGCCGGAGAAGCCGCCGGGAATAACAATCATCTGGGCGGCCCGGATGGCCTCCGCCACCCGCTGGGCGCTGGCCGCCACCTGCTCCGCGTTCAGGTTTCGCACCACCAGGATCTCCGCGTCGCCTCCCGCGTCAATGACCGCCCGGGCGGTGTCGTACTCGCAGTTGGTGCCGGGGAACACGGGGATCAGGGCCTTCGGCTTGGCGGCGCGGACAGCGGGGGCGGCCAC
>DVGP01000173.1 GCA_018712665.1 Candidatus Pelethomonas intestinigallinarum
AAGGAATGAAATTGTCGCTGGAGGAGGACGAGAGCCTGCTGGCGGAGTGGGCCGCGGCACTGCTCCGGGTCCCCGCCGGGGACGTCCGGGAGGTGCGTATCCTCCGCCGGGCGGTGGACGCCCGGGAGGGAGTCCATCTGGTATATACCCTCCACGTCGGCGTGAAACACGAGGCCCAGGTCCTCCGGCGGTGCCGGAACAAGAAGGTCTCCCGGGCGGAGGAGCGGTCCTACCGTCTGCCGGAGCCGGTGCCGGCCTCGGCTGTGCCGCCGGTGGTGGTGGGCGCCGGGCCCGGGGGCCTCTTCTGCGCCCTGGCCCTGGCCAGGTGCGGCGCCCGGCCCATTTTGCTGGAGCGGGGGTGGAACGTGGAGCGCCGCCAGGCGGACGTGGAGCGGTTCTGGTCCACCGGGACCCTGGACACGGAGTCCAACGTCCAGTTCGGCGAGGGGGGCGCCGGGGCCTTCTCCGACGGGAAGCTGAACACCGGCACCCGAGACCCCCGCCACCGCTTCATCCTGGAGACCCTGGTGTCCCACGGCGCGCCGGAGAGCATCCTGGTGGACGCCAAGCCCCACGTGGGTACCGACTACCTCCACCGGACCCTGATCTCCCTCCGGCGAGAGCTGGAGGACCTGGGCTGCGATATCCGCTTCGGCCACAGGCTGACGGGGCTGGAGGTTCAGGAGGGACATGTGACCGCCCTGGAGGTGACGGGTCCCGGCGGACCCTACCGCCTCCCCGTCCGGCAGGTGGTTCTGGCCCTGGGCAACAGCGCCCGGGACACCTTCCAGATACTCCACGCCGCCGGGGTCCCCATGGAGCCTAAGCCCCTGGCGGTAGGGGTCCGCATCGAGCACCGCCAGCGGGACATCGACCTGACCCAGTACAAGGAGCTGGCCGGCCATCCCCGGCTGGGGGCCGCCAGCTACAAGCTCAGCTGTCACCTGGACAGCGGCCGGGGGGTGTTCAGCTTCTGCGTCTGCCCCGGGGGCCAGGTGGTGGCCGCCGCCAGCGAGGCGGAGCGGACCGTCACCAACGGAATGAGCCTCTACGCCCGGGACGGAGAGAACTGCAACGGCGGCCTGCTGGTCAGCGTCACCCCGGAGGACTTCCCCGGCCAGGGCCCCCTGGCGGGGATCGCCTTCCAGCGGGAGCTGGAGGCGCGGGCCTTTGCCGCCGGGGGCGGCGGCTATACCGCCCCCGCCCAGCGGGTGGAGGACTTCCTGGCCCGACGGCCCTCGACAGGACCGGGCAGGGTCCGGCCCACCTACCGCCCCGGCGTCCGCTGGTGCGACCTGTGGCAGGTACTGCCAGACGTTATCTGCCAATCTCTGGCGGAGGCCCTGCCCGTGCTGGATAAGAAGCTTCCCGGCTTCGCCGACCCCGACGCGGTGCTGACGGCGGTGGAGACCCGCTCCTCCTGCCCCCTCCGCATCCTCCGAGACGAGGGGGGCCAGTCCGCCGTCCGGGGCCTCTTCCCCTGCGGGGAGGGTGCGGGCTACGCCGGGGGCATCCTCTCCGCCGCCGCCGACGGGATGCGGACGGCGGAGCACGTGCTGAAAGCCATCAAGCAAACTGAGAGTGAGGAGGCGCTGCCATGAGAGAGCTTGCCGTCTGTGTGGGGTTCGACATTGACCCCTACCGCCGACAGATCGACGCCGCCGCGGAGGCGGCGGGCTTCACCGTCCGCTATTACCCGGGGGCGGAGGCCCTGACCCCGGAGATCGGGGATTTTGAGGTGATCTACGGCCACCCTGATCCCGCCCTGCTATGGGAGGCAAAAGGCTTGAAGTGGCTGTGCAGCGACTTCGCCGGGGTGGAGCGGTACCTGGACGAGGCCGTCTGGCCCCACCCGGGCTGCCTCCTCTCCAATGGCTCCGGGTCCTACGGCCCCACGATCTCAGAACATATTTTGATGGTCCTGCTGATGCTGCTGCGCCGGATGCCGGAGTACCAGGCCGACCTGGCGGAGCGCCGGTGGACCAGCCATATGCCCATCCGCTCCGTCACCGGCAGCCACATTGTTATGCTGGGGACCGGAGACATTGGGCGGCACACCGCCCGGCGGCTGAAGGCTCTGGGGGCCTCGGTCACCGGGGTCTGCCGGAGCGGGCGCTCCTCAGAGCCTGCCTTTGACCGGGTCCTGCCGGTCTCCGAGCTGGACGCCGTCCTGCCCCGGGCCGACGCCCTGGCCATGGCCCTCCCGGCCACGAGTGAGACCGCCGGCGTCCTCAGCCGGGCGCGGATCGCCCTCCTGCCGCCCCACGCCCTTGTGGTCAACGTGGGCCGGGGCGCCGCCATCGACCAGGAGGCTCTGGTGGAGGCCCTGCAAAGCCGCCGCATCGCCGGGGCAGCCCTGGACGTGATGGTCCCGGAGCCCCTGCCGGCGGACCACCCCCTGTGGGACTGCCCCAACACCATCATCACCCCCCACATGTCCGGGAACATGGCCCTGGGGCTCACCTGCGACCTGAATGTGGACATGTTCTGCGCCGACCTGGTCCGGTACGCCGCCGGGGAACTGCCCCTCCATCTGGTGGACCGGGTCCGGGGCTACTGATACAATGAATAGGAGAAACGACATGGAGAAGTTTGCCGATCTTGTCTACCGCCGCCCCGACGTGGGGGCCCTGTCCCAGAGCATCCGGGACTACACCGCCGCCCTGGCCAAGGCCGGGACGGCCCGGGAGGTCCATGACCTCCTCTTCGCCCACAAGGCCGCCATGGCGGAGTTTGCCACCATGCAGACGGTGGCCAGCATCCGCAACACCGCCGACACCCGGAATGAATTTTACGAGGAGGAGATGGCCTTCTTCCACCGGGAGGTGCCCCGGTTGAGCCTGCTGCTCCGGGAGGCCGACGAGGCCCTGCTGGCCTCCCCCTTCCGGGGCGCGCTGGAGGAGGAGCTGGGGGAGCTATACTTCCGGAACCTGGAGGTCCAAAAGCAGTTTGCAGACCCCAGGATCGTGGACGACCTGGTGGAGGAGAGCCGCCTCAGCCAGCTCTACTCCAAGACCGCTGCCACAGCCTCGACCTTCTTCCGCGGGGAGGAGCGGAACTTCTACGGCCTGCTGAAGTTCATGCAGAGCACGGACCGGAGCACCCGGCGGGAGGCCTTCCACGACTGGGCGGAGCTCTATGCCCGCATCGCCCCGGAGCTGGACGACATCTACAGCCGGCAGGTGCGCCTGCGCCACGGCATGGCCCGGAAGCTGGGCTTTGACAGCTATACGGATATGGCCTATCTCCGCCGCCGGCGGTACGACTATGGCCCCGATGACACGGCCAGCTTCCGCCGGCAGGTGCGGGAGATCATCACCCCCGCCTGCCTGGAGCTGCGGCGGCGCCAGGCACAGCGGCTGGGGGTGGACGCCCTGCGCTACTACGATGAGTCCCTGATCTACCCCGAGGGCAACCCGGTCCCCCGGGGCGGCCGGGAGGAGCTGGTGGCCAAGGCCCAGCGGATGTACCGGGAGATGAGCCCGGAGACCGGGGAGTTTTTCGACTGCATGGTGGCCCACGACCTTTTTGACCTGGAGACCCGGCCGGGAAAGCGCCCCGGCGGCTACTGCACAGCCCTCCCCGCCTACAAGGTCCCCTTCATCTTCTCCAACTTCAACGGCACCAGCGCCGACGTGGACGTGCTCACCCACGAGGCGGGCCACGCCTTCGCGGGCTATACCGCCTTCCGCAGCCAGCCCCTGCCGGAGCTGACATCCTCCACCAGCGAGATCTGTGAGATCCACTCCATGACCATGGAGCACTTCGCCTACCCCTGGATGGAGCTGTTCTTCGGTGATGAGGCGGACAAATACCGCTACGCCCACCTGATGGACGCCCTGGCGGTGATCCCCTACATGGCCTGCGTGGACGAGTTCCAGCACCGGGTCTACGCCCAGCCCGAGATGACCGCTCTGGAGCGGCGGCAGGTGTGGCGGGAGATCGAGAGGGTCTATATGCCCTGGCGGGACTACGACGGGGACCAGTTCCTGGAGCAGGGGGGCTTCTGGATGCAGAAGCAGCACATCTTCCTGTACCCCTTCTACTACATCGACTACGCCCTGGCCCAGATCGGCGCCTTCCAGTTCTATGGACGCATGAAGGAGGACCGGGCCGCCGCATGGTCGGACTACTGTCAGCTCTGCCGCCGCGGCGGCAGCCTGGGTTATTTCCAGACCTTGGCCTCCGCCGGACTGGACAACCCCTTCCAGCCGGGTACCGTGGAGAAGGCTGTCCGGGGCGTGTTCCGGGATCTGGGCCTTTGATCGGGCGGAAAGCTCTCAGGATAAAAGAAAAGCGGGATGGCTTTTGCCATCCCGCTTGATTTTTATTTCCACTCCCGGGGACTGCGGCCGTAGGCCTCCCGGAAGGCCCGCAGAAACACGGAGTAGTCCCCGAACCCCGCCTCCTCCGCAGCCTTCAGCACCGGGACGCCCCGGCGGATGTCCTCCGCCGCCTTTTGGAGCCGCTTCTGCCGGATATACTGGTGGACGGTACAGCCGTAGACCTCCTTGAACCGGTGCATTAAGTAGTAGCGGCTGAGAAAAAAGGTTCTTGACAGGTGGTCGATGGTCAGGTCCTCCGCCAGGTGGTCCCGTATGTAGTGGGTGACCTCCTCCATCTTCGGGTCAAATCGGTAGGAGCCAGCCTCCCCGCGGCCGGAGTCGGCCAGTACATCCCGGTTCAAGGCCACCAGCAGCCGCAGTACACAGGTGTCCGCCAGCACCCCGGCGGCAAAGCCGCCGTCTTTCTCCGCCGCCTCCAGCTCCTCGAAGTACCCCCGGTAGCGCAGCCGGTCCTCCCCCCGGGGGCGGTACAGGTGGAAGCCCCGCCGGGCCGTCAGGTCGAAGCAGGTCGCCAGGTCTGCCTCCGGCGTGCTGTACCGGGCCAGGAATTCCCGCCGGACCCACAGCACCATCCGGTCGTAGGGCTCCGAGCCGTCGATCACCGGCAGGTGGATCAGGTTCCGGCTGACCAGCAGCACGTCCATGGGCCGCAGGAGGTACCGCTTGCCCTCGATGGTGTAGGAGGTCCGCCCCCGGAGCAGGAATACCAGTTTGTCAAACTCATGGTAGTGGTAGCCCAGCTTCAGAGCCCGGGTGTCCTTGGGGTGAAAGAGGCGGTAGTCCTCGTTCAGGTACCCCCGCTTCCCGACCTCGCTCCTGTCCAGCATCGCCGCCTACCTCACTTTTTACATGGTATGATAAATTGCTTTCAGTCTACCATGTTTTTTCTGCCGAGGCAACCTACTTTTCTTTGAAAAGAAAAGTAGGCAATACCCGCGGGGCACTTAAGAAACTTTTATCGCAAATACCCGCAGGGCACTTGCTGCCGCTTTGCTTATGGGTAAATACTTTGAAACATTACCCGACCTGGAGAGCGGAGCTGTAGACCAAAAACGGCAGGGGGTTTGGCTTCACACCCGGCCTGGAAGCTGATCCCGGCCGTGCTCACCGCCCGGCTATCGACGTCTTGTAGACCGTCCTCCCGGCGTTTACCGCCGGGACAATCTGAGAGTTCTCGCCTCCCTCCAGGGGGCGAATTTTTTGTTGATTTTGACGTTGCATATCTCCGTGCAACAAAAGGACGTTACACACAAAGTGTGTAACGGTTTTTCAGCCGCGACAGAATACGACAAGGAGAGTTTTGGATGAATTATACAACAAATTATCGTCTCCCCCAGTGGGCGGAGACCGACAGAATCCAGATGGAGGATTTCAACCAGATGTGTTCCGACATCGACCAGGGGATCAAAACCGCCCAGGATACGGCGGACACGGCGGAGAGCAAGGCCGACGCGGCCCAGACCACGGCCAACTCGGTGGCCGACGCCTACACGCCGGACAATCAGCCCTATGTCACTGGCAGCTATACCGGAACTGGAGCGGAGCTCACCATCACCCTGGGCTTTCGGCCCAAGTTCCTGATCGTCTCGGGGATGCAGTCCACAGCGGCAGGCAATTCCACAGACGAATGGGACAGGTCCTTCGCCCTGTGTGACGGCACTATCCTGTCCAAGCGCCTGGCCTTCACTGACA
>DVGP01000174.1 GCA_018712665.1 Candidatus Pelethomonas intestinigallinarum
AGATAATGTGCATCGAACCCGCTGCCTCCACCTGCGCCGGAGGCGCGTTCAATCCGAGGCCGGCAGGGCTCCTGCGAAAGGCCCTCGGGCCTTTCGTGGGATGCCGGGAAGCGGGTTCGAGCCCCGTCGGGGTCCAGGAAAGCACCCGCTGCCTCCGCCTGCGCCGGAGGCGCGTTCAATCCGAGGCCGGCAGGGCTCCTGCGAAAGGCCCTCGGGCCTTTCGTGGGATGCCGGGAAGCGGGTTCGAGCCGCTCAGGCTGTCGAAAAAGTCATGTCAGACTTTTTCGCAGCCTGAAAATGCCGTTACTTTCCCACTGCTCCGCAGTGTGAAAGTCCCCACTTCGTGGGCCGCACGCCTTGCGCGGCAAGGCTTTGCGGAGCATTCGATTCAATTCGAGGCGGGCTTTGCCCCCTCGAGCTCCCCCTGCGCCGTTGTTCTGGGCTGAACACTGTGTATCGGGCCCGCTGCCTCCGCCCGGCGGATCAGGCCGGAGCCCGCTGCTGCCGCCGCTGCATCGGGACCAGTTGGCGAAGCCGTACAGGTCGTTGAAGAAAAACATGATAAAGCACACCAGGACGGAGACGTAAGAGCTGTCCTCCCGGGTGGCCATGGCCCAGAGGATGATCAGGATCACGTCGTTGGCGGCATAGGCCAGGGCGTGGTAGGGGCTGCGGCGGAAGGTGAGGTACACCGCCAGGAAGCTGGTGGTGACGGAGATGGTGCTTGGGAGCAGGTTGGCGGTGTGGAAGGCACGGAGGATGAAGAAAAACGCTACGGTCACCGCAAGGGCCGCCGCCAGCATGGCGGCGATCTCCCGGCGGCCCACACGGTTTACGGTCACCTCCGCCCGGTTGCCGTTGTAGGGGTTCCGCATCCAGGAGATCAGGGCGAACAGGGCCATGGGAGCGGTCATCCCCAGATAGGTGATCATCTCCCCGTAGTAGGCGAAGGTGAAGGACACCACGCCGTAGAGAAGGCTGAACACGATCATCAGCAGCGGCCCCACGGGGTTACCCTTGGCGTTGAAGATCAGGGACGTGGCCCCGATGAGGGAGGCCGCCAGGGTCAGATACTGCTCCCGGTCAAAGGCGAAAAAGGCCAGAAGGATCATCGCCGTGGAGACCCCCCACAGGGCCAGCTCCAGGGCGGAAAAGTAGCTTCGGAGGAAACGGATCGCTTTCATAGATACACCTCAGAATCGCAAAAAAATAAGCATCCCATACACATCTCCAGAGACCTACGGATGTGTATCGAATGCTGTCGCATTTTGTTACCCGGTGGCAACTGCGCTAATATAACATACTCCCCTCCAAAAAGCAAGCCCTTTTTTCGGCCGCGGGCAAAAAAACGGGATGGCCGCGGCCATCCCGTTTTCCCTTTACCAGGTGCTGTTTTCCCCGTCGGTGAGGACGCCGTCCCGGTCATGGACCCGGGCGTTGTCCAGCATCTGCTGGAAGCTGGTGGTGTTGGCGGTGTTGGCAGTGTTGGTACGGCTGTTGTTGGCGTTATTGCCGTCCAGAGCGTCCTGTACGCCGTCCACCGCGTCCCCTACCGCGTCGCCCACGTCGTTCGCCGCGTCCTTCAGGTCGTCGCCCACGCTGTTGTGGTTGTTGTTGGCGGTGCCGTTATTGTTGGCGCCGTTGTTGGCGGTACCATTGTTTGTGGTCCCATGATTGTTGGTGCCGTTGTTCGTGGTGCCATTGTTGGTCGTCCCGTTATTGGTGGTACCGTTGTTTGTGGTCCCATTGTTGGCGGCGCCGTTGTTCTTGTTGTCCTGGTTGCCGCAGGCGGCCAGAGACAGGACCATCGCCGCGGCGGTCAGAAAGATCGCCAGCTTCTTTTTCATCCGTTCTCCCTCCTTCTCCTGGTCTGCGCCGATGGCGCTGGAGGTAGTATTTGCGGAGAAACGGATTTTACCGCTGGCGTTTTTTTGCAAAACACCCAGTTTTTTTGTTTCCGGAGATAAAACGCTATATTCCTCCGATGTATGCTGTTTCCTATGCGCTGACCATAAGCTCAGCCCGTCACCCGGAAGTCGTGGTTTTGGGCGGCCCGCTGCCGCCGCTCCTTCTCCCGCCCCAGGGCCTCCAGGGCCGAGAGGATGATCTGGTTGGACAGGAGGAAGCCCTCGGCGGTCAGGCGCCACCGGCCGTCCTCCTCCACCGCCCAGCCCCGGGCCCGGAAGGGCTCCAGAGCGGCGGCAATGGGGGCGAAGGGCAGGCGGAACCGGCTCTCAAACTCCCGCCGCCCGATGCCCCGGGCGGTCCGCAGGCCCAGCATCAGATACTCCGTGTCCCGGTCCCGGGGCGGGATGCGCTCGCTCTCCGCCAGTACGCTCTCCCCGGTCTCCACCCCACGGCAGAAGGTCTCCAGGTCCCGGACCCAGGCGTAGCGCACGTCCCCGAAGTCGGAGTGGGCCCCGGGGCCGAAGCCGGCGTAGGGCTGCAAGGTCCAGTACTTCATGTTGTGCCGGGACTGGCGGCCCGGCTTGGCGAAGTTGGAGATCTCGTAGTGCTCGTACCCCGCCGCCGTCAGGCGCTGGGCCGCCCAGAGGTACATGTCCGCCTGGAGGTCGTCGTCGGGCAATTCGAGCTCCCCCTGGCGCTGCCACAGGGGGGTGCCCTCCTCCACCTTCAGGCCGTAGCAGCTCAGGTGCTCCGGCTCCAGGGCCAGGATTTTCTCCACCGTGGACTGCCAGCTCTCCAGGCTCTGGCCCGGCAGGCCGTAGATCAGGTCCAGGGACAGGTTGCTGATCTTCCCACGTCGGACGGCCTCCACCGCCGCCTCCGCCTGGGCGAAGGTGTGGACCCGGCCGATGGTCCGCAGCTCCCCGTCGGCGGCGGACTGAACCCCCAGGGAGATCCGGTTGATCCCCGCCCGGCGCAGGGCGCTGACCGTCCGTTTGTCCTCCAGGCTGTCCGGGTTGGCCTCCAGGGTGATCTCCGGATCCTTTGTCACCTGGTAGCCGTGAAACACGGCTTTCAGTATTTTCTTCAACCGCTTCACCCCCAGGTAGGAGGGGGTGCCGCCGCCGAAGTACACCGTGTCCACCGGGTTGGCCCGGCACCGGGGGGCCAGCTCCTCCAGCTGCCGGATCAGGGCGGACACGTACCGGTCCATGGCCTCCTCCGCCCCCGCCAGGGAGTAGAAGTCGCAGTAGATGCATTTGCTTTTGCAGAAGGGGATGTGGATGTATAACCCCAGGGTGGGAGGCAAACAGGGCACCTTCTTTCCGTTCATTTTTTTGATGGTGCTGTGCCAGCGCATCTGGCCGATGGGCTGAGATTCGTGTGTCGCCTGGCGGGTGGGAAAGAAATATGTTTCTTTCCGAAACCTCGCGGGAGCTCCGCCCCCGAACCCCGGGTCACTTTTTGTGCGGACAAAAAGTGACCAAAAAACCGCACGGGAGGAGAAACCCTTTCGATGGGGTTTCTCCCCCGTGACCCCCTCTTCCACGACGACACAAAGGGGGGCGCGCGTCGGCACAAGCTACGCATCCCTCATCCTGACGCAAGCGTCAGGCTTCGCTCGC
>DVGP01000175.1 GCA_018712665.1 Candidatus Pelethomonas intestinigallinarum
ACGTCCTGGCGGAGGCCCGCTCCCTGGCGGAGCGGGGGGTGCAGGAGCTGCTGGTCATTGCCCAGGATATTACCCGCTACGGTACCGACTGGGATGGGCAGCACCACCTGGCGGATCTCCTGGAGGAGCTGGTGAAGCTGCCCTTCCACTGGATCCGGCTCCACTACCTCTACCCTGACCAGATGGATGACCGCCTCATCGATGTCATTGCCCGGGAGCCCAAGATTGTCAAGTATCTGGACATTCCCCTCCAACACTGCAACGACGGCATTCTCCGCCGGATGAACCGCCGGGGAGACAAGGCCTATGTGGAAGCTCTGCTGGCAAAACTGAAAGAGCGGATCCCCGGCCTGGTGATTCGCACCAGCCTTATTACCGGCCTTCCCGGCGAGGGGGAGGCGGAGTTCGAGGAGCTGTGCCAGTTCCTGTGGGACCAGCGGATGCTCCGGGCCGGCGTGTTTCCCTACTCCCCGGAGGAGGGGACCCCCGCCGCCAAAATGGAGCGGGTGGACACTGAGGAGGCTATCCGCCGGGCAGAGTTGGTGGTGGACATCCAGTCCCGGATCATGGACGAGTGGAACGAGGAGATGCAGGGGGAGGTCCTGGAGGTCCTCTGCGAGGGCTTTGACGGCCAGTCCATGTCCTACGTGGGCCGCGGCTACGCCGACAGCCCCGAGGTGGACGGGCACATCTACTTCACCGCCGAGGGGCCGGTGGAGGCCGGGACCTTTGTGCGGGTGCGGATCACCGGAACCATGGACGGGGATCTCACCGGCGAGCTGGTGGAGGAGACGTGAGGATGGAGGTCCTGTACCACTGTTCCCCCACCGCCGGGCTGAAGGTCCTCCAGCCCAGTGTGACCAAATACTTCGGCAAGCCCAGGCAGGTGTGCCTGACGGCGTCGGTGCCCATGGCCCTGTTCTACGGCGTGAAGCACTTCGAGTACACCTACGGCTACACCCGGGAGGGGAAGATCTACTACGAGGAGTACTTCCCCGGCGCGCTGGAGGCCATCTACCGGGGCCGCTCCGCCTCCCTGTACCGCTGTGCCCGCCGCCCGGACATGGAGACCACCCGGATCCCCAACGAGTACGTGACGGCGCGGCCGGTGCCGGTGCTGGAGGAGATCGCCATTCCCGACGTGTGCCAGGCGCTGCTGGAGCAGGAGCGGCTGGGAGCTCTGCGGATCGTCCGCTGGGCCGAGCTGCCGGAGCGGAGCCGGGCCTGGGTCCTTCAGGCGGAGAAGGATACTATTCTTGAACAAGGCCTGCTGACGCAGGACACCGGCTTTGCCCGCTACATGCGGGAGACATACCCGGACAGCTGGGCGCTGGCTCTGGCAGAACAGGAGGCGGGAGCATGACGGAGAAGATCAAAAAAACCGAGGCGTTCCTCCGGGAGAGGCTGAAAGAGAGCCCCTACTTTCAGGAGCACCCGGAGGCGGGGGCCTACCGTCTGGAGCACACCTTTCGGGTGGCCCGGATCGGCATGTCCATCGCCCGGGCGGAGGGAATGGATCCGGAGGCCTTGGCCATGGCCTGCCTCCTCCACGACGTGAGCTACTGCCGCTGGAGCGCCGCTTCCACCCAGGAGGACTGGCTGAACCACGGCCGGGAGTCCGCCCGGATCGCCCGGCCCTTTCTGGAGAACCTGGGCCTGCCCCCGGATGTGATCGGGGAGATCTGCTACGGCGTGGCCATCCATGTGGACGACAAGGCGGACTTTCCCGGGGAGGCCACGGCCTTCGCCCGGACTGTGGGGGACGCGGACAACATCGACCGCTTCGACGTCTACCGCCTCTACGAGACCCTGGAGAGCATGTCCTTCAGCAAGCTGTCCCTGGGGGAGAAGCAGGCCCACGTGGCGAAGACCCTGGAGCGGCTGGAGAAGTTTTTGGAGATGCCCCTCGCCACCCCTGCCGCCACCGCCCTGTGGCGGGAGCGGATCGGGGTCTACCGGGACTTCTACCGCCGGCTGGCCGAGCAGCTCTCCGCCAGCCTGGGATTTGAGAAGGCCATGCCCGAGGCGGCCCCGCCGGAGGTGGACGGGCGGCTGCTGGGTCCCTCCGGCCATTTTTAACAGAGCGAAGGAGCGCAAAATGCCATGAATCTGCCTAACAAACTGACCGTGCTCAGGATCGTGCTGATCCTGCCCTTCCTGCTGGTGCTGTACCTGGACGTACCCGGGGCCTCCTACATCGCCCTGGCCATCTTCATCATTGCCAGCCTCACCGACCTGCTGGACGGCAAGATCGCCCGCAGCCGGAATCTGGTCACCGACTTCGGCAAGTTCGCCGACCCCCTGGCGGACAAGATGCTGGTGGTGGCCGCCATGCTCTGGTTCGTGGAGAACGGCCAGATGCCCGGCTGGGCCCTGCTCATCGTCATCCTCCGGGAGTTCGCCGTCAGCGGGCTGCGGATGGTGGCCAGCGACCAGGGGCGGGTCATCGCCGCCGGCTGGTCCGGGAAGGTGAAGACCGCCTCCACCATGGTGTGCATCGTGCTCATGTTCCTGCCCATCCCCGATCTTGTCAACACCCTGTGCGTGGCGGTGATCGTGGTCACCACCCTCTGGTCCGGGGTGGAGTACTTTGTCAAAAACCGGGACTGCCTGCGGGATATGTAACATACGGAAAGCAGAGGCCGGCTCCGCGGGACGCGGGGCCGGCTCTTTTTGCGCACCGCAGAGACGGGGGCCGCCTCTGCGCCAGATTCCAATAAGATCCTTCGACAAAAAATTTTATTTTTGGCCAAGTATACGGTTGCAAGTCGGTCCGCTTCTTGGCATAATAGGCGTAAGAGACACGAACCGTGTCAAATCGTGGAGACATGAAAAACGACGAGAGGATGTGACAAAAGAATGCAGCTTCTGAAGGACCGCATTCGCAGTGAGGGCAAAGTCCTGCCCGGCAACATCATCAAGGTGGACGGCTTTCTCAACCACCGGGTGGACACCCGGCTCATGGGGCAGATCGCCGACGAGTTCGCAAGGCTCTTTGACGTGGAGAACATCACCATGGTCCTCACCGCCGAGGCCAGCGGCATCGCCCTGGCCACCATCTGCGCCGAGCGCTACAACGTGCCCATGGTCTTCGCCAAGAAGGCCAAGAGCGACAACATCGAGGGCGGCCTCTATCAGAGCGAGATCTTCTCCTACACCTACAAGAAGAAGGTGACCCAGATCCTCTCCAAGGAGTGGCTCAACGCCAACGACCGGGTCCTGATCATCGACGACTTCATGGCCAACGGCGAGGCGGTCCGGGGCCTGTGCGACCTGGTGAGCCAGGCCGGGGCGGAGCTGGTGGGCATCGGCATCGCCGTGGAGAAGGGCTTCCAGGGCGGCGGCGACCGGCTGCGGGCCATGGACGTCAACTACCACGCCCTGGCCGTCATTGAGAGTGCCGACGAGAACGGCATCGTCTTCCGGGACGACGAGGAGTAAAACGGCGCGGAAGCGGAAAACTTTCAGAGAAAGGGGAGCATGTCATGTCCCATCAGACTGTGATCGTCCTGGACTTCGGCGGACAGTACAACCAGCTCATCGCCCGCCGGGTCCGGGAGTGCGGCGTATACTGCGAGGTCAAGCCCTACACCACCCCCCTGGCCGACCTGATGGCCATGGAGCCCATCGGCTTCATCTTCACCGGCGGCCCCAACTCCGTGTACCTGGAGAACTCTCCCCAGGTGGACCCGGCCCTGTTTGAGGCCGGCGTGCCGGTGCTGGGCATCTGCTACGGCTGCCAGCTCATGGCCCACACCCTGGGGGGCCGTGTCACCGCCGCCCAGGACGACTCCGCCCGGGAGTACGGCAAGACGGAGACCTTCTACAACACCGGCTGCAAGCTCTTCAAGGGCCTGCCGGAGTGCGGCGTGAGCTGGATGAGCCACGGGGACTACATGGAGAAGGTCCCCGAGGGCTTCGCCCTGATGGCCCACTCCAAGGCCTGCCCCAACGTGGCCATCGCCGACGAGGACCGGGGCTTCTACGGTGTGCAGTTCCACCCGGAGGTCAACCACACGGAGAACGGCCTGCGGATGATCCGCAACTTCCTCTACGAGGTCTGCGGCGCCGTGGGCGACTGGACCATGGAGGACTACAAGCGCACCGCCATCGCCGCCATCCGGGAGAAGGTGGGGAGCGGCAAGGTCCTGCTGGCCCTCTCCGGCGGCGTGGACAGTTCCGTGTGCGCCGCCCTGCTGGCGGAGGCGGTGGG
>DVGP01000176.1 GCA_018712665.1 Candidatus Pelethomonas intestinigallinarum
CACCTTTGTGTTCACCATATAATCTCCTCCTTCTCCAGCACCGGGCCGTCCTTGCAGATCCGCTTGCTGCCGTACTTGGTCTCACAGGAGCAGCCCATGCAGGCCCCGAAGCCGCAGCCCATCCGCTCCTCAAAGCTGAGAAGGCCGCTGGTAGCTGTCCCGCCGGCCACCGCCCTCAGCATGGGCATTGGGCCGCAGGCACAGAAGTAGTCGTACGCCTCCGGCAGGGCGGCGGTGACGAAGCCCTTCACCCCATAGCTTCCGTCCACGGTGGTGACGGCGGTCTCCACCCCCAGGGCCCGGAACTTGTCCTCATAGAATATCTCAGACTCGGTGTTGAAGCCCAAGATGGCCACGGGGGTCTTGCCCGCCGCCAGCAGGGCCTTGGCCAGGCCGTACATCGGGGGGACCCCCGCGCCGCCGCCGATGACCAGGGTGCGCTGGCCGCACTTGCCCACGTCGAAGCCGTTGCCCAGCCCCGCCAGCACGTCCAGCCTCTGCCCCGGGCCCATGGCCGCCATGGCGGCGGTGCCGCGGCCCACCACCTTGTAAATGATGGTCAGCCCCGCCTCGTCCCAGTCGCAGACGGAGATGGGCCGGCGGAGGAAGAAGCCCTCCAGCTTGATGTTGATGAACTGGCCCGGGGCGGTGAGGGGGGAGGTATCGCCGCTCAGGCGCATCTCCCACACGTCCGCCGTCAGGGGCCGGTTCTCGGTGATGGTGTAAATTCCCTGCTTCATGCCAGATCCTCCCATACGATCTCCCCGCCGACCATGGTCAGGCGGCACATGCCGGCGAGCTCCGCCCCGGCAAAGGGGGTGGCCCGGCCCATGGTCTGGAATGTCTCCGGGTCCACGGTGTATTTCGCGTCCAGGTCAAATACCGTCAGGTCCGCCGGCTGGCCCTCGGCCAGCTCCGTGCCGAAGCCGAACCGCCGTTTCGGCGCCCCGTGCATCAAATCGACCAGCTTTTCCAGGGAAATGATCCCTGGCCGCACCAGGTGGGTGTAGCAGGCGGCGAAGGACGTCTCCAGCCCCACCACCCCCATGGCGCTCTTCTCCAGGCCCCGGCCCTTCTCCTCGGCGCTGTGGGGGGCGTGGTCCGTGGCGATCATGTCGATGGTGCCGTCCTGAACGCCTTGGATGAGGGCCGAGCGGTCCTCCCGGGACCGGAGGGGCGGGTTCATCTTGAACCGGCCGTCCTCCTGCAGATCCTCGTCGCAGTAGACCAGGTAGTGGGGACCCACCTCGCAGGTCACGTCCACCCCCCTGGCCTTGGCCTCCCGGATGACCTGGACGCTCTCCTTGGTGGACACGTGGCAGACGTGGTACTTCACCCCGGTCTCCGCCGCCAGCTCCAGGTCCCGGGCGATCTGGCCCCACTCGCTCTCGGAGCAGATGCCCCGGTGGCCGTGCTCCCGGGCGTAGGCCCCGTCGTGGATGTACCCGCCGCGGAGGAGGGCGTTGTCCTCGCAGTGGGCGGCGATGATCTTGTCCAGCCTTTTGGCCTCCGCCATGGCGGAGCGCATCAGCTCCGGGCTCTGGACCCCCCGGCCGTCGTCGGAGAACCCCGCCGTATCCGGGGCCATGGCTTCCAGGTCCGCCAGGGTCTCGCCCTTCTCCCCCCGGGTGATGGCCCCGTAGGGGTGGACATGGACCACGGCGTCCCGGCGGATGATCTCCAGCTGCTCCTCCAGGTGCTCCCGGCTGTCCGGCACCGGATTCAGGTTCGGCATGGGGCACACGTGGGCGAAGCCCCCCCGGGCGGCGGCCAGGGTGCCGGTGCGGATGGTCTCCTTATAAGAAAATCCCGGCTCTCGCAGATGAACGTGCACATCAACGAAACCGGGAAACACTGCGGCATTATGAAGATCAATGGAAACGGCGGAAGCGGGGGCCTCCAACCCCTGGGAAATGGAAATGATACGGCCGTCACGGATGAAAACGTCGGCCAAATGAAGGGCTCCGTCCACAAAAACACGGGCGTTTTTCAACAGATACTCCATGGGCGCTCCTCCTCTCCCGGCCCCGGCAACCTTCAGCGGGGGCCTTATCCTGGGTATTATATCCGATTTTGCGGTATGCTGTCAATAGGGAGATTTTACCGGGAGTTGAAAGGGGATCGTTTTAAAATTCGTCACAAAATTGTAACCGCGCCGCCATAGATTTTTCCACAGGGACATGCTAAACTGTGGAAAACACACGGCCCGGAGGGGCCGAACGGCAAAGGAGGCGCGGCATATGAAGCTGGCGGAGGCGCTGCAGGAGCGGGCGGATCTGAACCGGCAGATCGAACAGCTCCAGGCAAGGCTCTACAACAACGCGGTGGTCCAGGAGGGGGAGAAACCCGCCGAGGACCCACAGGAGCTGATGGACCAGCTGGACCGGGCCGCGGCCCGGCTGGAGGAGCTGATGGCGGCCATCAACCTGGCCAACTGCCGGACGGTGGTGGACGGCCTGACCCTGACGGAGCGCATCGCCCGGAAGGACTGCCTGCGGCTGCGGCTGGAGGCCTACCGGGAGCTGGTCCAGGCCGCCAGTCAAACCGCCCGCCGGGCCACCCGGTCGGAGATCCGCATCCTCAGCGCCGTGGACGTCCGGGCGCTCCAGAGCAGGGTGGACGCCATGGCCAGGGAGCTGCGGCTGCTGGACAACCAGCTCCAGCAGATCAACTGGACCACAGAGCTGTGACAGGCGGCGGCAGGTAACCGGCGGCGCGAATGCGATCTCCGCGGCTGAGAATGAGTCCGCATATGGCACGCGCCGAAGGGCAGGCGCCGGGTTCGATTCCCGACAGGATCGTCAGGCCCCGACCGCGTACGACCGTACTCTTACCCCCTCATCTCGTATCACCCAGCATTGGCCGCCGGCGAGGGCGGGACCGGGGACCCGCCGCCACGCGCAGAATTGGAAGATAGTACCGGGGTTCCACCCCGAACCCCGCCCGCTTTTTTATAAAAAAGCGGGGCAAAAAATTTTGTGAGCGAAGCATACGCTTCGCTCATGGGAAAAATATGTTGCCGGATACTGGGGAAAATGGTACAATGGTGACAAGAACTCTCACCCCCATTGGAACGCTTTATCGCGGAGAGGAGGGGAGACCCCATGGACGAGGACTTTGACCTTAAATTTGACCGCAAGCTGTCGAAATTTCTCCGCAGAGCCCGTTTCGTGATTAGGCTGGCCTGCTTCCTAATTGTCGCATACATAGGCTACACCGTCGCTATGTC
>DVGP01000005.1 GCA_018712665.1 Candidatus Pelethomonas intestinigallinarum
CCCATCGGCCGCACCCCCCGGTCCAACCCCGCCACCTACACCGGCGTGTTCAACGACATCCGGGACCTGTTCGCCTCCACCCCGGAGGCCAAGGCCCGGGGCTACGGCTCCGGCCGGTTCAGCTTCAACGTCCGGGGCGGCCGGTGCGAGGCCTGCTCCGGCGACGGCCTCATCAAGATCGAGATGCACTTCCTCCCGGACATCTACGTCCCCTGCGAGGTCTGCAAGGGCAAGCGATACAACCGGGAGACCCTGGAGGTCCGCTACAAGGGCAAGAACATCTACGAGGTGCTGGAGATGACCGCCGAGGAGGGGAAGGAGTTCTTCAAGCCCATTCCCAAGATCGCCAGCCGGATGGAGACCCTGTGCGACGTAGGGCTCGGCTATATCAAGGTGGGCCAGGCATCCACCACCCTCTCCGGCGGCGAGGCCCAGCGGGTGAAGCTGGCCACGGAGCTGAGCAAGCGCTCCACCGGCAGCACCATCTATATCCTGGACGAGCCCACCACCGGCCTCCACACCGACGACGTGGGGAAGCTGCTGGAGGTGCTCCAGCGGCTGGTGGACGCCGGGAATACGGTGGTGGTCATCGAGCACAATCTGGACGTGATCAAGTGCGCCGACCACATCATCGACCTGGGCCCCGAGGGGGGCGATGGCGGCGGTACCATCGTCTGCGCCGGCACCCCGGAGGAGGTGGCGGCCTGCGAGGCCAGCTACACCGGGCAGTATCTGAAACGAATGCTGAAATAGTTTTACTCCTGATTGGATGATCGGAGTTTGGGGTGTGGGGAATCCATAAGCTGTCGAGCAGAATGGCAGTCTTGGGGGAAGAAACGCATCCTCCTTCCTGCGATAGAGGCCCCCACACCTCGCTCTTGCCAGCTTCGGGATTATTTGCTATAATCTCCGGTATATACTGGAAAACACGAGGAGATACCTATGCTCGACACGATTTTGTTCGACTTGGATGGGACTCTGGCGCCCTTTATGCAAGACGACTTTGTACGCTTGTATTTCAAAGCGCTGGTTCGCCGCCTGGCTCCCATGGGCTACGACGGCGAGAAGCTGCTTGCGGCCCTGTGGCGCGGCGTGGACGCCATGGTGGCAAACGACGGAACGCACACCAACCGGCAGGTATTCTGGGAAAGCTTTGTGGCGGATCTCGGAGTGGCTGCCCTGGCCCTTGAGGGAGATTTGAATGACTTCTACGGCGGCCCGGACTTTGACGCTGCCAGAGCCTGTCTGCACGAGGAGGTGGACCGCCGTCCTCTGATTTCCGCTCTGCGCGAAAAGGGCTACAGCCTGGTGCTTGCCACCAACCCGATTTTCCCGGCGGTGGCGGTGGAGACCCGGCTTCACTGGATTGGTCTGACAGGGGAAGATTTTGACTATGTGACCACCTATGAGAACAGCCGCCACAGCAAACCCAACCCGGACTACTTCAGGGATATTTTGGCCCACATCGGAAAAGCGCCGGAGGAATGCCTGATGGTGGGCAACAATCCGGTGGACGATATGGCTGCGCTGGAGGCGGGGATCCGGGCCTATCTTGTGACAGACTGCCTGGAAAATCCGACCGGCCGCCCCATCGACGGGTACACCCACGGCTTCTTCCGGGACCTGGAGGCGTATCTGGCCGCTCTGCCGGTGGTGGAGAGGTAGTAGAACTGGATTCAAAAGACGGGCTGGGACCCATGGGTCCCAGCCCGCTTTCTTACGCCAATCCCGCGTATTGCATCTGCCGCAAAATGGTCTCCACCACCAGCTTTTCGCTGAGAAGCTCCCGAAACTGCACGGTCTTGCCCTTGCCCGTCTGGCGCAGGGCCTCCAGCTCCCCTGGAATCTCCTCCCGCCGCCGGCGGAGCCCCTGGTGAAAGGCCCGGTAGCGCTCCAGCTCCAGCTTTTCCTGTTCGCTCACGCCAGCGCCTCCTTTATCGTTTTCAGCAGCTCATCCACCTCCGCCTCGGCCGTGTGCCAGGCGGTGACGAAGCGGACGCAGGTGCGGCCCCCGTCCAGCTTCTCCTGGACCTCGAAGGCCACGCTCTTTTCCAGGGCCTCCACCGTTTGGTCGGGCAGGATGGGGAAGACCTGGTTGCTGGGGGAGTCCACCAGCAGGGGGACGCCCATGTCCTTCAGCCCCGCCGTCAGCCTTGCCGCCATGGCGTTGGCGTGCCGGGCCAGGTCCAGGTACAGCCCGTCCTTCAGGATGGCGGAGAACTGGACCCCCAGCAGCCGACCCTTGGCCAGAATGGCCCCCTGCTGCTTCATGCAGTGGCGGAAGTAGGGCTGGAGGGAGGGCTCCGTAATCACCAGGGCCTCCCCGAAGAGAAGGCCGTTTTTTGTCCCGCCGATGGTGAAGGCGTGGCAGGTTTCGGCGTAGTCGGGGAAGGACGTATCCGCCCCGGCGGCGGTCATGGCGGACCCCAGCCGGGCCCCGTCGCAGTAGAGGAGGAGCCCCAGCTCGTCGCAGGCCGCCCGCAGGGCGAGGAGCTCCTCCCGGCGGTAGACCGTGCCCACCTCGGTGGTATTGGAGATGTAGGCCAGCCGGGGGACCACCATGTGCTCACCGCTGTGGGCCGCGCACATGGAGCGTAAAATTTCCGGCGTCAGCTTCCCGCCGGGGGCGGGGCAGTGGATGACCTTGTGGCCGTCCTGCTCGATGGACCCGGTCTCGTGGACGCAGATGTGGCCGCTGGCGGCGGAGAGCACCGCCTCGTAGGGACGCAGGAAGGCGGCGATGGCGGTCTTGTTCACCTGGGTGCCGCCCACCAGGAAGTGTACGGCGGCTCCCGGCGCGGCGCAGAGGTCCCGGATGGTCTCCGCCGCCGCCTCGCAGTAGGGGTCCAATCCGTAGCCCGCCGTCAGGTCCATGTTGGTCCGGGTCAGAGCCTCCAGCACCGCCGGGTGGGCCCCATTGCCGTAGTCGTTGCGGAAGTAGAGCATGAAAACGCGCCTCCCAGATTGTGATTTCTGTCCGCAGTATAGCAAAAGACGGCAAAAAAGGCAACGGTGCCTTGACAGCCAGTGAGAGATATCTTAACCTAAAAACAAACTGAGAAAAAGGGGGGAGGGCCGGGCGCTGGCGGCCGGTCTGCTGCATATGAGAGGGAGAGCTTTCCTGCTGATGGCGGCCTGTGTCCTGCTGGGGCTGTGCCTTGTGGGCTGCGTCCAGACGGATGTCCCGGAGCCGCCGGAGGAGGTCTGGACGGCGGAACACTTGCCGCCGGCGGTGATACTATTTCCAACTCTTGATGAGGTCGAGAAGATCATCATATCCCCGTCGGACTCTTGATCTTCCGGTGAAGAGTCCATCCCGGAATAGCACGATAACAAAGCTTTCAGTGAGAATTGGTGGCCAGGGGGCGTCCCCGGCCGCCTTTTCTGTTTTCCCGTTGACCCCGGGGCCGATCTGGGGTACAATGGAATCTGCGACATTTCGACAGGAGACAGGTTACATATGATACAGGATTTTGAAAAGCGATACGCCGCCGCCCGCCGTGCCGTCATTGCCCGGCGGTACCGGCGGCTGAATGACCGGCAGCGGGAGGCGGTGC
>DVGP01000177.1 GCA_018712665.1 Candidatus Pelethomonas intestinigallinarum
TCCAGGTCCTTCAGCTCCGTGGCCTTCAGCCCCGCCCGGAGGGCGGTGGCAAGCACGTCGATGCGCTTGTCCACGCCCTCGTATCCCATGATCTGGGCGCCCAGCAGGCGGTAGGTCCCTCGCTCGAAGACCACCTTCATGGTCATGACCTTGCCGCCGGGATAGTAGCCCGCGTGGCTCATAGGGGAGAGAACGACGCTGTCCGCGTCCAGTCCCGCCTCTTTGGCGGCGGTCTCGCTGATCCCGGTGACGGCGGCGGTCAGGCCAAACACCTTGAGGATGGAGCTCCCCTGGGAGCCGGCATACCGGCTGTCGCCGCCGCAGATGTTGTCCGCCGCGACACGGCCCTGCTTGTTGGCGGGACCGGCCAGGGAGAGCAGAGCGTCCTGCCCGGTGACGAAGTGCCTCACCTGTACCGCGTCGCCTACGGCGTAAATGTCCGGAACGGAGGTTTCCATCCGGTCATTGACCACGATGCTGTTTCTGACGCCCAGCTCCAGGCCGGCGCCTCTGGCGAGCTCCGTGTCAGGAGAAACGCCGATGGCCAGCACCACCATGTCGGCGTGGAGGGGGGCTCCATCCTTTAGCAGCACCTCCACGCCGCCGTCCTTTTCCGCGAAGCCCTCCACAAAGTGGCCCAGCGCCAGCTTGACGCCGTGCCCGCGCATCTCACTGTGGAGGAACGAGGCCGTGTCCGGGTCAAAGGGATTCATCAGATGCGTAAGGCTCTGGACAATGGTGACCTCCATCCCCAGCTCCCGCAGGTTCTCCGCCAGCTCCACGCTGATGAAGCCGCCGCCCGCCAGCACGGCGGACCGGGGACGGTGCCGGTTGATGTACTCCTTGATGCGGAGGGTATCCTCTACGGTGCGCAGGGTGAACAGCTTGTTGATGCCGATGCCCGGGAGCCGCGGCTGAGCGGGCTTGGCGCCGGGGGAGAGGAGCAGCTTGTCGTAGCTCTCCTCAAATGCCTCCCCGGTCTCCAGATTTGTCACGGAGACCGCCTTTTTTTCCGGGTGGATGGCAGTGACCTCGTGGCGCACCTTCATGCTGATCCGGAAGCGGGAGAAAAAGCGCTCCGGCGTCTGGAGCGTCAGCTCCTCGGGATCGGTGATCACGCCTCCGATGTAGTATGGCAGGCCGCAGTTGGCGTAAGAGACGTACCCGGACCGCTCAAAGACCACGATCTCCGCCTGTTCGTCCAGCCTGCGGATACGGGCCGCGGCGGTAGCGCCGCCCGCCACGCCGCCTACGATGACAACCTTCATATCAATGCTCTACCTTCCCTGTATAGGCGGCGATGCCGCCGATATTTTTGACGTCGGTGTATCCCATGCGCCGCAACGCGCCGACTGCCTGGCTGCTTCTGGCCCCGCTGTGACAGTAGACAAACAGGGGGGTGTCCTGGTGATTTACCAGGCTCGCCACCTTGTCAAGAGCCTGGAGAGGCACGTTTTTGCTGCTGGGAATATGGCCCTCCCGGTACTCCTGGGGTGTGCGGACATCCAGCAGAACGGCCCCGGGAGTGGCCTGATAGTCTTTCACGCCCTGACCGATGTCGGGGCCTTTCAGGAAATCGAAGAATCCCATACCCGCGTCCACCTCACAGCATGGCAAGGATCTGGCTCTTGGGCCTTGCGCCCACCATCCGGTTGACGATCTTGCCGTCTTTCATCACGACCAGACTGGGGATGCTCATGACACGGAACTGCGCGGCCAGCTCCCGCTGCTCCTCCACATTGACCTTGCCGACCTTGATATCGCCGCGCTCGGCCGAGATCTCATCGATAATGGGGCTGACCATCCGGCAGGGACCGCACCAGCTTGCCCAGAAGTCGAGCAGGACAGGCTTCTCGGAGTTCACGACTTCCTCTTGGAAATTGTTCACTGTAATATTGACAACTGACATGGTTTCACCCTTGTATGACATGCACTTGGCGGAAGCCAGTGCGATCATACGCTCCTTTCCTCATTTTATTTGGCTGATACTGCAGGCGGCCTGCTCAGCTGTTTCGTGCCTTGCCTTAGTGGGCCGCCTGGATCGCCGCTGCTTGATGGTTTTATTATAGCGGGCATTTTCTGCGAGTTCCGTGATGTTGTCACGAAGAGCCGCTCTGTAAAATCAATGAATACTTGAATTTTTCCAAGAAAGCGTCGGTTGAATACAAGCAGCGATGGATGTATAATACAAGTAATAGTTGACAAAGGAGGAAACACCATGAGCGAGTCGCTGCTGTGCGGACAGATCGCGAGGTACCGGAAGGCGGCAGGGATGACCCAGGAGGAGCTAGGGCGGGCCGTGGGGGTCAGCACCCAGGCGGTGAGCCGCTGGGAGTGCGGCGGCACACCGGACGTAGCCCTGCTGCCGGCCATCGCCGACCGGCTGGGGGTGAGCATCGACGCCCTGTTCGGACGGGACGGGGACGCCCCACAGGATATGGACCGGCAGTTTAGCCAGTGGCTCCAGGCCATCCCCAAGGATGACCGGATGATGCAGATCTTCCGCCTGCTGGGCACCCATTTGCTGCACATATATGTGGACCCCAACGCCCTGCTGTTCAGCGAAGGGCAGCAGACTGTGGCGGAGACCTGCTATATGCGCGGCGTTACGCCGGATGGTTCCCTCACCTGGCTCCGCTCCCAATATGTTACGGAGGAGGGGATGGTTCTGAGTATCATCACCGAGGATTTCCCCCTGTACCTGCTGCTGCCCGAGCCGCCGGAGGGCTACGAGGTCCACTTCGCCGCTAACGATGACTACCGGAAGCTGTTCGCCGTGCTGTCCCAAGAGGGGTGCCTGGAGCTGCTGCTCTTTCTTTATCACAAAAAATTCAGCTACTACACCCCCTCCGCCCTGGCCAAGCAGGCGGGCCTGCCTCTGGAACAGGTGGAGGGGCTGCTGCCCGGCTTGGTGGACTGCCATCTGCTGCGGGAGCGGTCTCTGGAGCTGGAGGACGGCCCAACGAAGGTGTACTGCGTCCACGACAACCATGGCCTGGTCCCCTTCCTCTACTTCGCCAGATGGTTCATGGAGGACGCCGACGCCTGGAGCTGCAGCTGGGAAGTCCGGGAACGGCCCGTTCTGGAGCTCACTGAGGAGCAAATAAAGCGAAAAAAGGAGCGCAAACATGAAAAAGAACGCTGAAATCCGGGAATACACC
>DVGP01000178.1 GCA_018712665.1 Candidatus Pelethomonas intestinigallinarum
GATGGGGTCCCTCCCTTATGTATCCCTCCCCCACGACGACGCAAAGGGGGGCGCATGCCCCCCTTTGGAAACCCCCGCATAACCTCCGGTCTCTCTGTTCGACGGTGGAAGCGCCTCCCAGGGCTGACGGGGCTGGGGGAGAATCCAAAGAGGGGGCCGCAGCCCCCTCATTGGTCGTTGCGGGGGGTGGTTCTTAGGAGGGGGACACAGTCGAAAGTGTCCCCCTCCTATGCGTGTTTTTGCCAACTTTTTCCACGAAGAAAAAGTTGGTCGGGGTGTGGGGCTGAAAGCCCCATAAAGAGGGGGCCGGGGGCAAAGCCCCCGAAAAGGCGTGAGTGCCTCAGCCCCCGTTTCCAAGAGCATACCACAGCCCGTCCGCCAGGGCGGCAAACTCCTCCAGCCCCAGCCGCTCTCCCCGGATGGTCTCCTCCAGGCCGCACCCGGCGATGACGGCGGCGATCTGCCCCTTGTCCAGCTGCCCGGCGAAGGCGGAGGAGAGGCTGTTGAGGAGGGTTTTCCGCCGCTGGGCGAAGGCTCCACGGACGGTACGGAAGAAGAACGCCTCCCCGCAGGCGGGGGACACAGCGGGGGCGGGCCGCACCCGGCAACGGAGAACGGCGGAAGTGACCTTGGGCGCCGGCAGGAAGCAGGAGGGGGGCACGTCGAAGAGGACCTCCGGCTCCGTGTGGTACTGCATGTAAACGGAGAAGGCCCCGTAGTCGGAGGCCCCCGGCCGGGCGGCGATCCGCAGGGCCACCTCCCGCTGGATCATCACGGTGATGGTCTGGAACCGTCGGGCTTCCACCAGAGCCGTCAGCACCGGTGTGGTGATGTTGTAGGGCAGGTTGGCGCAGACCAGAGGCGTCAGGCCGGGGAACTCCCGGTCTACCAGTTCGGGGATGTCCAGCTTCAGAATGTCCCCTGGGATCAGGGTGAAGTTGTCAAATTCCGCCATGGTCTCCGCCAGCACCGGCAGGAGGGAGCGGTCCAGCTCCACCGCCGCCACCTTTCCAGCCCGGGCGCAGAGCTGGGCGGTGAGGGGCCCGATGCCGGGGCCGATTTCCAGCACGCCGCTGTCGGGACTTGCGCCGCTGGCGTCGGCGATGTCCCGGGGCACCCAGTCCTCAATGAGAAAATTCTGCCCCATGGACTTGGAGAAGCGGAAGCCGTGGCGGCCCAGCAGGGCCTTGATCGTCCTGATGTCGCAGAGATCCATAGCGATCCTCCTGTCGTCGTTCTGTCTTCCAGCAGTATACCACAGAGGAGGAGACAGCGCCAGGGGGGAATTTCCCGTACTCCGTCGAAAAAGCGGTGGCGCGGCGGGGGGAGGATATGCTACAATAGCCGCAGCGAAACTGCTTATGTGGGAGTGTGTGGTATGGATGGACTGATAGGGATGTACCTGATCGTCTGCCCGCTGGTCTTTCTGGGGGGCTTTGTGGACAGCATGGCGGGGGGCGGAGGTCTCATCACCCTGCCGGCGTACATGATGGCCGGGGTACCGGTCCACTTCGCCGCCGGAACCAACAAGGTGGTCAACGGCATCGGAACCGCCACCGCCTCGGTGAAGTTTTTCCGCAGCGGGAAGATCCTGGCGGTACCGGCCCTCTGCGCCGCCGCCGGAGCCCTGGCGGGGGGCTATATCGGCGCGGAGATCGCCAAGGGCCTGTCCGAGGAGCTGCTCCAGGGGCTCATGCTGGTGGCCCTGCCCCTGGTGGCGGTGTTCCTGGCGGTGAAGCGGGACTTCGGCCGGGAATCGGCGGGGAGGGCCCGCTCCCGGCGCTACGAAGCGGCGGTGAGCCTCCTCATCGGCCTGCTCATCGGCTGCTATGACGGCATCGTGGGCCCGGGCACCGGCACCTTCATGATCATGGCCTTCACGGCCCTGCTGTCCATGGATATGGTTACCGCCTCCGGCTGCGCCAAGGTGGGGAACCTGGCCTCCAACGTGGCGGCGGCGGTGTCCTTCATCCTGGGCGGGAAGGTGATGTGGGCCCTGGTGATCCCGGCGGCCCTGTGCAGCATGGCGGGGAACTACTGCGGCGCCTTGTGCGCCATCCGGGGCGGCGGCAAGCGCATCCGGGCCATGATCTTCGTGGTGCTGGGGATGCTCTTCGTCAAGATGCTGGCGGAGCTGATCACATAAAATGCCATTACTTCCCCACTGCTCCGCAGTGTGAAAGTCCCCACTGCGCAGCCGTCGGCGGCTTCGCCGCCCTACGGATGCGGCGTACCCCTTGCGGGTGCTTCGTGGGCCGCACGCCTTGCACAGCAAGGCTTTGCGGGGCATTCGATTGGATTCGAGGCGGGCTTTGTCCCCTCGAGCTCCCCCTGCGCCGTACTGCCTCTTTGCATGTGGGGATAGTTTTTTGACATGTTGGGAGCGCCCCGGGCCATTGGCCCGGGGCGCTCCCGTTGGATCATGTCGCAGCTGTTGTCAGTGTTTCCCTCGGTCAGTCCAGGATATATACGGTGCAGTCCCGGACGCCGAACTGGATACACTCGTCGTAGCTATTCATATATAAGTCGATGATATTGCCCCGTACGCCGGTGTCCTCGGCAATGGCGAAGCCGTAGGTGTAGGCGCCGTCGTTGGATACTACGTAGACCTTGGTGCCCAGGGGCAGGGTATTCCTGTCCACGGCCACCACGCCCGGACGGACGGTGGTGCCGGTGGCGGTGACGGTGCCCACCTTGCCCTCACCGGCGGTGTAGGCGGTGCCCCGCATGGTCCGGGCCTCACGGTAGGTGAGGACCTCACCGTTTTCCAGGGTCAGGGTGCCGGAGCCGTCGGCGTTGGCGGAGATGTTCGTCACCTTGTCGCCGTTGTTGGCGAAGTTTGCGATGGTGCCCTTCTCGATGATGGTGGGGACAGGGTCGCTGTCCACCACGTCCACCAGATGGCGGGAGGTCTCCGCGCCGTCCTGGTAGATGACTTCGTACACCTCGGTGTACTCGCCGTTGCTGCCCTCCTGGATAACGGATTCGTACCAGTCGGGCTTCTGGCTGTTGTACTGATAGATGACCTCGTGCTCCTCCACAGAGGAGACATTCTCATAGAAGACCAGCTCGGAATCAATGGTAATGGTCACCCCGTCCTCCTGGGAGGACACGGAGACCATCTCCAGGGGGCTGGGCTGGATCTCCAGCCGGGCGAGGAGCTCCGCCACCGTCTCCTCCTGGGAAACAGCGGAGACAAGGGAATCCTGATAACCCACGGTGACGCTCTGGCCCGCGGCGAGCTCCAAATCACCGCTCTCTCGGGAGAGGAGCTGGGCGGAGGCGTTGGTCAGAAAGACCTCCGAGGCGAGAACGGTCACGTCGCCGGCGGCCGGCTCGGCAGGCTCCACATAAGCGGCGCTGGCGTCGCTGTCAGTGGGGTGTGGCGTCAGGGACAGGGCGAGAAGGGAGAGGACCGGTACTGCTGCGACAGCGATCAGCCGCGTCACCAGAGGGGCGGCTTTCTTGCTTCCTTCAAACATGATACTTGAACCTCCATTTGCTTTCAAAAAAGGGGCCAAAAGGCGGCAATGTCGCACACGCCCATGCAGCGGAACATGAAATATGGCTTCCGCCGCCGGGTTGCCCTATGGAAAGGATATCCAGAATTTCCTTTCCTCAGACAGTGTATGCAACCGAATTGTAACTTTTGTTACTTTTCTGAAAACTTTGTGTAGCATACCAGAAAATCTC
>DVGP01000022.1 GCA_018712665.1 Candidatus Pelethomonas intestinigallinarum
TCTCCTTTCAGAATGGTGTGTCGCGACTTCATTCTACCAGAGTTCTGCAAACCATGTCTTCTTTTATCCTCTTTTCAATTTGCGAAAATTATTGTACCTTATCGCTGATGCAAACACTTTTCTATGTGGTCTTCTTTTAGACCTGTACATTCGCAGGTTCGTCAGTCCGCTCGCCAAAGCGAACATTCTAACCATAGGGAAGCCTGCGATGCAGAAGATCCTGATTATCGAGGATGACGGAGACATTGCCGCCATTGAGCGGGATTACCTGGAACTGGACAACTTTCAGGTGGAGATCGCCGCGGACGGGATTGCCGGACTGGAGCAGGGGCTCCATGGGGCCTTTGACCTGATCCTGCTGGACCTGATGCTGCCGGGGATGGACGGATTCAGCCTCTGCCGGCGGCTGCGGGAGGAGACCGATATTCCCATCCTCATGGTGACCGCCCGGCGGGAGGATATCGACAAGATCCGGGGCCTGGGCCTGGGGGCGGACGACTACATAGAAAAGCCCTTCTCCCCCAGCGTGCTGGTGGCCCGGGTCCGCGCCCACCTGGCCCGGTATGAGCGCCTGACCGGCGGACAGCGGAAGGCGAAACCGGAACTCCGGGCGGGTGGGCTGCGAATGAACACGGAGACCCGCCGGGTCTTTGCGGACGGCCAGGAGGTGGATCTGAAAAACAAGGAGTATGAGCTGCTCCAGTTCCTGATGCTTCACATGGACATCGTGTTCAGCCGGGAGGAACTCTACGAGAACATCTGGGGCTTGGAGGCCATGGGGGACAACGCCACCGTTGCCGTCCACATCAACCGCGTTCGGGAAAAAATTGAACCTGACCCCAGCCATCCCCGGTATATTCAGACGGTATGGGGCGCGGGCTACCGCTTTAAGGGACAGTAATCGGAAAGAGGGGAAACGGAGATGTGGCTCCTGTTTGCAATCGGCTCCGCGTTTTTTGCGGGCGTGACGGCCATTCTGGCCAAGTGCGGCATCAGAAAGACGGACTCCACGGTGGCCACCGCGATCCGCACCATCGTCGTCCTGATTTTCGCATGGATGATGGTATTTGTGGTGGGTTCTCAGGATCAAATCCAAAACATAGACCAAACAACACTTTTGTTTCTGGTCTTGTCCGGCCTGGCCACCGGGGCCTCCTGGCTGTGCTATTTTAAGGCGCTCCAAATCGGTGACATCAACAAGGTGGTCCCCATCGACAAATCCAGCACGGTGCTGACCATCCTGCTGGCGTTCCTCCTGCTGGGGGAACCCATTGGGCCGTTCCAGGGGCTCGGGGTGGTATTGATCGGCGTCGGCACCTTCCTGATGATCGAGAAAAAACAGCAGGAGGCGCCCAGTGCGGCCTCGGGAAAAGGCTGGATGCTCTACGCCTTCGGCTCCGCCATTTTTGCCAGCCTCACCGCCATTCTGGGCAAGGTGGGTATCCAGGGGGTGGAGTCCAATCTGGGGACCGCCATCCGCACCGGGGTGGTGCTGGTCATGGCCTGGGTCATGGTGCTGGTGACCGGCAAGGTCAACGAGGTGCGGCAGGTGCCCGGACGGGAACTGGTCTTTATCTGCCTGTCCGGTATTGCCACCGGCGCCTCCTGGCTGTGCTACTACCGCGCCCTTCAGGACGGCCCCGCCAGCGTGGTGGCGCCCATCGACAAATTGAGCATTCTGGTCACAGTGGCCTTCTCCGGGCCGGTATTCCACGAGAGGCTGACCCGCCGCTCCAGCCTGGGGCTGGCCCTGATCGTGGCCGGGACGCTGGCAATGCTGATCTGATACACCAAGCGGCGGGGCTAGGCCCCGCCGCTTGTCGTCTGCCCCACCGCCTCCGGCAGACAGCCGAATGTTCCGCCGCCCGTTCAGGCAGATCTGGAGCAGGCAGACCCCAAGTATTTCGCGTCCCCGCTCCGCCGCCGGGGGATATGCCCCAGGCCGAAGGAACACAGGCGCTCGACCAGGATGGAGACGGCGGACGTTAACAGGACCGCCGGGACTGTCCCGGGAAGAAGGGGCGGCAGGGACAGGAGGTCGTGGAACAGCAGGACGGCACAGAAGAATCCCGCGGAGGCGGTGAGGAACAGGAAGCCCCGCAGGGGCGTCAGCGGGAGGCAGGACTTCAGCAGCGCCTCCGCCTCCACCGCGCCGATGACCAAATAGAGGGCCAGCGGGACCTGTCCGGCGGAGAGCCCAAGGGCGCCGCCGCCCAGCAGCAGAGCCGCCGACGCCAGCAAGATGGCCACAGCGTTGGGCAGGGAGCGGCGCAGCACAGAGGGCAGGAACCGCCCTGTGAGCTTCCGCCCGTCGGGGACAAAGGACTGGAAAAAGGCGGGATACCCCTCGATAAACAAATCGATCAGGGTCACCTGGATGGGGATGAGGGGGAAGGGCAGATTGGTCAGCACACAGAACAGGGAGAGCAGGATGGAGTAGATGGTCTTGACGAAAAACACCCCCGCCACCCGGGTCATGTTATTGACCACCCGGCGTCCCTCCAGCAGGATGCGGGGCAGGGCTGTAAAGTCGGAATCCAGCAGCACCACCTGGGCCGCCTGCCGGGCGGCCTGGCTGCCGTGGGCCATGGCGATGGAGCAGTCGGCCTTCCGCATGGCCAGGATGTCGTTCACCCCGTCCCCGGTCATGGCCACCCGGTGGCCCTGGGCCTGGAAAGCCTGGACCAGCTTCCGCTTCTGCTCGGGAGAAACCCGGCCGAACACCGTGTACTTGGCGGCGGCCCGGCGCAGCCTTTCCTCGGTGTCCACCCGGCTCATATCCACCCATGCGGAGGCGTTCTCCAGCCCGGCCCGAGCCGCTACGGCGGCGGCCGCGGCCGGGTGGTCGCCGGAGATGACTTTTACCGCTACCCCCTCCCGCCGGAAGTAGGCCAGGGTGTCCGCCGCTCCGGACCGAATGGGGTCGGAGAGCACCAGGGCGGCCAGGGCAGTCATTTCCGGAAGCGGCGCATCCGAAGCGACCGAATAAGAGGTGGAGGCGATCATCAGCACCCGTTTGCCCTTTTGAATCTCCGCCCGCAGTTCCTCCGGGAGGTCCGTACCTGTCATGCGGTCCGGCGCGCCTACCGCCAGCGTACCCTCCTCCGGGAAGGTCATGGCGCTCCACTTGCGCTGGGAGGAGAAGGGGATCTTAGCCATCGGCTCCAGCGAGCTGCCCGCATGGGGGAAATAGCGCCGCATGGCCTGGAAGGTGGCGTTGTTGTCGTCGCTGTGGGCCAGGAACGCCCCCATCCATTCCGTCAGCGGGATGGGCGGGTTTTTCGCCAGCGGGACCATCCGCTCCACCCGCACATTCCCCTCGGTGAGGGTGCCGGTCTTATCCAGGCACAGCACATCCACATGGGCCAGGCTCTCCAGGGAGAACAGATCCTGCACCAGCACCCGCGATCGTGCCAGCTTGGCCACCCCCACCGCCAGGCTGACGGTGATCAGCAGCACCAGCCCCTTGGGGAGCATCCCCAGCAGCCCGGCGGCGGTGGTGGTCACCGCGTCAAACATCGGCGCTCCCCGCAGGAAATATGCCTGGAAAAACAGGAGCAGCCCCAGAGGCGGGATCAGGAAGGCGGTAAAGCGGGTCACCTGCCCCATGAAGGTCAGCAGCTCCGAGTGATCGGGCGCTGCCGCCCTGGCCTCCTGGGTGAGCCGGGTGGCATAGTTGTCCGCCCCCACCCGCTCCACCTGGGCCATGCAGGCACCGGAGACGACCACACTTTCGGAAAACAGCATCTCTCCCGGCGTTTTCCGCACCGGGATGGACTCCCCAGTGAGCAGGGACTCGTCTGTCTCAACCTCGCCTTCCAGCACCAGGGCATCCGCCGGGATCTGCATCCCGCTTTCCAGGGAGATCACGTCCCCCAGCACCAGTTCCTCCACCGGGAGCTCCCGGAGACAGCCGCTCCGCAGGGTGCGGGCTTTGGGCGCGGTCAGCACGGCGATCTGCTCCACCAACTTTTTCGCATGGAGCTCCTGGACGATGCCGATGACGGTGTTCAGGGCGATGATCAGGATGAACAGGAGGTTGGACCACGCCCCCACCAGGGCCAGAGCGATGGCGATCAGAACGTTGAACAGATTGAACAGAGTACATACATGTCCGCGGACGATCTGGCTGGCAGATTTGGTGATGGGGGGCGGCGGGGTGTTGCCGCCTCCCAGCTCCCGCAACCGTTTGGCCTCAGCCTCAGTCAGGCCGTGAAAGGTTGGATCAAGTGCCATATCGTTTCGCCTCCCATTGGCTTTTTCAAAGAAAGCATATCGTTATTCCTTAAACAGTTCACAAACTGCGGATAACAATTCCTGAAAAACGCGTAAAAAAGGACGGCTCCTGAATGACCAGGAGCCGTCACGCTGAAAAGTGCGATCTTCCAACAAAATCTATAAAAATAGGAACCCTCAAACCGTTGCGGTTCAAGGGTTCCAGTGGAGCTGCTGGGCGGATTCGAACCGCCGACCTCATCCTTACTAAGGATGCGCTCTACCTACTGAGCTACAGCAGCATACACGCGGCTATCGCCGCTCTCTATTCAAAAAGGCTCTCGCCTATTTGCTGCAATGGCGACCCAGAACGGGCTCGAACCGTCGACCTCCAGCGTGACAGGCTGGCGTTCTAACCAACTGAACT
>DVGP01000179.1 GCA_018712665.1 Candidatus Pelethomonas intestinigallinarum
CTGGGTGACCTGCCGGACGCAGAGGCTCTTCAAGCCCTGCGGGGAAGCCTGGACGCCCTGGAGCCTGTGGCGGAGGCGGTCCGGACCGCTGAGGAGCGGGAGGAGTCCGCCGCCCAGGCCATGGCCCACGCCGACGAGGCTTTAGCGGCCCACCCCCTGGCGGGCAAAACCCCGGAGGAGGCCGCCGCTCCGCCTACAGAGACGGGTCCCCGGCCCGCTCTGTCCCCTCTGGGGATCGCCCTTCCCCTGCTGGCCGGCGCCGCCGCTGCCGCCGTCGCCGCCCTGGCCGGAGGCGGCTGGCTGGCCGCTGTCCTGGGATTGGCCGTCCTGGCTCTGGCCCTGGCGGCGTTCCTCCTGCCCCTGAGGGGGCGGCAGGCCGCCTGGGACTGCCAACAGGAGACGCTGGACCGCCAGCGCCAGGAGGCGGCGGAGACCTATACTATATTATATGAAAAAGCCGCCCAGGCCCGGACCGCCTGGCGGGACGCCCGGTCCGCCCGGGACGCCCTGGCCGCCAGCTTTGACACCAACCTGGACCGCTGTCTGGAGCAGGTCCGGACCTTCGCCCCGGCGGAGGACCTGGCCGCCGCCCAGCGGGCAGTGGACGCTGCCCTGGACCGGCAAGCCGCCGCCCGGGAGGCCCGGCGGCGGGAGGAGGCCGCCCGGCTGCGCTGGGAGCTGTGCCGGGACCAGGCGCCCCAGGCCCCCGCCGGGGAGGTCGAGCGCCCCGCCGTCTCCCGGGAGGCCCTCCAGGCCCGCCTCCGGGAGAACGCGGCCAGGGAGGAGGACCTCCGCCGCCAGCTCCACACCGCCCAGGGCCGGCTGCAGGCTCTGGGGGACCCCCTCCAGCTCCAGGCGGAGGCGGAGGAGACCGCCCGCCGCCGGGAGGACCTCCAGCGGGAGTACGACGCCATCGCCCTGGCCCAGGAGGTCCTGGACCGGGCCAACGCCGAGCTCCAGAGCCGCTTCTCCCCCGCCCTGGGAGAAAAATCCGCGGAAATCTTTACAAAGCTCACCGGAGGGAAGTATAATAAGGTTCTGTTGAACCGGGATATGGCCCCCTCCGCCCAGGAGGCTGAGGGGATGCTCCCCCGACAGGCCGCCCTTCTCAGCCAGGGCACAGCGGACCAGCTGTACCTGGCGGTCCGGCTGGCCATCTGCCAGATGGTGCTGCCGGCGGAGCAGGCCGCCCCCATTCTGCTGGACGACGCCCTGGTGACCTTCGACGACAAGCGTCTGGCCGCCGCCCTGGACTACCTGGCGGAGCTGGGGACGGAGCGGCAGATCCTGCTCTTTACCTGTCAGAGCCGGGAGGCCCGCTGTCTGCGGGAGGCCTCTCCGGGCAAATTCCACGTTATCACGCTGTGAGGTGATCGCCCCCCTATGGATTTTCTCTTCCCCGCGACCGTAACCACCCCCCTGGACCGCTTCGCCTTCCTCTTCCTGCTGCTGATCCTATACAGCTTCCTGGGCTGGTGCGGCGAGATGGTCTACTGTTCCCTGGCCCACTGGCGGCTGTGCGAGAAGCGGGGCTTTCTCAACGGCCCCCTCTGCCCCATCTACGGCCACGGCGCCCTGCTGGTGCTCCTGGTCCTCCGGGGCGGGTGCGGCAGCCCCGTGCTGACCTTTCTCCTGGGTGGTCTGCTCACCACCGCCCTGGAGTACGTCACCAGCTGGGCCATGGAGAAGCTGTTCCACATGCGCTGGTGGGACTACTCCAACCGCTTCTGCAACCTGGGGGGCCGGGTGTGCCTGCTCAACAGCACGCTCTTCGGCCTGGCCAGCGCCGGACTGTGCCACTGGCTGTCCCCCATCGTGAACGGCTGGGTCCTGGGACTCTTTGACCTGGGGGTCGCCGTGCCCCTGGCGGCGGTCCTCCTGGTCCTCTATCTGGCCGACATCGTCCTCTCCGTCCGCAGCGCCATCCAGATCGGCAGCCGCCTGGCCAAGCTCCACGCCATCCAGGAGGAGTTCTCCCGGAAGCTGGAGGAGCTTCGGGCCGAGCAGCAGCGGGTCCTGGAGGCCCAGCTGCAAAAGGTTGCCCAGCAGCGGGAGCGGCTGGGGGAGGGCATCGCCGCCGCTCGGGAGGCGGCGGGAGCCCGGGCGGACCAGGCCGCTCAGGCCCTTCAATCCCGGCTGGAGCCCCTGGGGGAGCTCCGGGGCGAGTTCGCCCAGCGCCTGGAGCAGATGAAGGCCGAGGCCCAGCGCCGGGCCCGGGAGCTGTACGAGGGCCAGGACTTCTTCGAGCGCCGTCTGATGCGGGCCTTCCCCAAGCTCCGCTCCCCCCTCCACAGCGACGCGCTGAAAAAGCTGCGTGAATACTGGGCGAGCCGCAAGAAACACTAGGCCCTGAGCGAAGCGTACGCTTCGCGAACAAAAGTTTTTGTCTTACTTTTTTCAAAAAGTAAGCGGGGTCCGGGGCGGAGCCCCGGCCCTGTATATCCCGCATATCGTATCGTAATAAAGGAGATGTTTTGACAATGTCTGAATGCACCCACGACTGCAGCACCTGCGGCGAGAGCTGCGCCGACCGCACCCAGCCCCAGTCCTTCCTGAAGGAGCACAACCCCGCCGCCCGGGTGGGGAAGGTCTTCGGGGTGGTCTCCGGCAAGGGGGGCGTCGGCAAGAGCATGGTCACCAGCCAGCTGGCGGTGCTCATGGCCCGGAAGGGCTATCAGGTCGGCGTCCTGGACGCGGACGTCACCGGCCCCTCCATCCCCAAGGCCTTCGGCGTCCACCAGCGGGCCATGGCCGACGACCGGGGAATGCTCCCGGTGCCCACCGCCGGCGGCATCCAGCTGATGAGCGTCAACCTGCTGCTGGACAACGAGACGGACCCGGTGCTGTGGCGGGGCCCCGTCATCGGCGGCGTGGTCACCCAGTTCTGGACCGACGTGGTGTGGGATGTGGACTACCTCTTCGTGGACATGCCCCCGGGCACCGGCGACGTGGCCCTCAGCGTCTTCCAGTCCCTGCCCCTGGACGGCATCATCATCGTGGCCTCCCCCCAGGAGCTGGTGAGCATGGTGGTAGAGAAGGCGGTGAAGATGGCCGAGATGATGGACATTCCCATCGTGGGCGTGGTGGAGAACATGAGCTACCTGATCTGCCCCGACTGCGGGAAGGAGATCCCCCTCTTCGGCCAGGGCAAGACCCAGGCCGCCGCCGAGGCCCACAGCCTGAAGCTCCTGGCCCGGATGCCCATCGACCCCAAGCTGGCCGAGCTGGCCGACGCCGGACGCATCGAGGACTTCCAGGGCCAGTGGCTCACCCCCGTGGCCGACGTCCTGGAGAAATTTGAAAACTAAACGTAGCAACTGCAATGAAAAATACCGGCTGTTGTCGAAACAGCCGGTATTTTTTTGCCTGGCATACATTCTTTTCTTTGAAAAGAAAAGAATCAAAAGAAACCTTTTACCGCAAAGCTCCGCTTTGCTTGCGGTTATCATTTACAGCTGCGGATCTCTTATCCCTACATCAAGCGCAAAGCGGAGCTTTGCGAATCAAGTTCTTTTTGATCCTTTTTCTTTCAAGAAAAAGGATGTACACCTCACGCTCTCACATTGGAAACCACGCGCCAGCCTCCGCCGGCGGTCTGGCAGAGGGTGGCGGTCATGGCCACGTCGAACGCGCCGTCCAGCTCCCCCGCCTCACCGCGGATATCCAGATAGGGCGCGGTATAGGAGAGGGTCACGGTGCCGTCGAGGGCCACCGTGCCGCTGTCGAAAACGTAGGTCTGCATAGCGGTGTCCCCGTGGCTCTGGTACCAGGCGTCGAAGTCCTCCAGGTAGGTCCCCGGCGGGTCCGCCAGGGGCTCCAGGCCGGACAGGGCCAGCCACAGGTTTTCCTGGAGGTACGTCTCCACGTAGTCCCGCTTCAGCCTGAACACGTCCAGGTCCAGTGGCACCCCGGCCTCCTCCAGGACGGCCTTCTCCTCCTCCGTCAGCGTGCTCTCGTCCTCCCCCAGGTCGTAGAACAGGACGCTGAGGTAATCCGCCGCCTGGGACGCGTCATCGTAGGGGAAGCGCAGCAGGCCGTTGTACTCCCGGTCATTGAAGTGATCCTCCAGGGCCGTCAGCTCCTCCGCTGTCAGCGGAGTGTTCGTGTCGATCCCCAGCTCTCCGACCAGCCAGCTTGCCGGGGCCGCCTCCCCCGGCACCTCATCAAAGAACCACAGGGTCAGTTTCTCAGTCACCTCGCCGCCGTCGTGGCATAACACCACCGCCACCCGGTCCCGGTCCTGCACCCAGCCGTCCTTCCATACCCTGTCCCACTTTATAATGTCCGGCATATCCCCGTCCTCTGCCGCCTCATACCAAACCGTGGCAGTGAATATGTCGATATAGCCCTCCCCGATACAGGTGTAGCTGCCGGACCAGCGGAGGTCCTCCAGCCGGTACTGGCCGGTGAAGAGCGCCTTGGTCTCACTGGGCCAGGCCAGCATCTCCGCCTCCACAAATTCCTCCGCGTCGGCCTCTACCGGGTATCCGTCCTTGTCCAGCCAGAGGACCACGTCCCCGTCCACCGTCTGCCACGAGGGCTCCGAGGCCACCGGGTAGAGCCCGTCAAAGGGCCGCGCCTCCCCCGCCGTGAAGGTCCGGGCCAGGGCGGTGAGCAGCTTCTCCTGGTCCTCCCAGGCCTCCTCCGGCGCCTGGCAGGTCACCGCCCACGCGCCGGACAGCAGGTCCCCGGTGTAGAACCGCCGCAGCAGCCAGTCCTCATTTTCCGACAGGGCCTCGCGGCTGGCGAAGAGAAAGGTGCCGATGTACTGGGCGGGGGCCTCCCGGACCACCTCCATCCGGGCCTCCGAGGCCGGGTCCGTGAACACGCCGCCATTGCCGTCGGCGTCCACCGTCCACGTCTCCGGGACATAGACGCTCCACCCGTCCCCCTCGTAGATGACGCAGGGGATCTCCTCCAGGCCCACGGTGAGGGTCAGCTTCTCCTCCTCGGGCTGCTCCGGCTCCTCCTGCCGGGGCGGCTGTGGGGCCGGGTCCCGCTCCGGCTCCTGGGCCTTCCAGGGCTGCCACACCCCCAGGACCACGGCCAGGGCCAATACCGCCCCCGCCGCCGATCCGGCGATGATCTTCTGCTTTTTCGTCCACTCCTTGATGCTCTTCATCTCGCGCACCTCCTCGTCTGGTGTCTTGCTGGGGCTATTCTACAGGAAATTTGTCACAAAGTCGTTTCAAGCCTCCTACAAACCGGTAACAAAGAGGTGAAGAAACTGTTACAAAAGCCGCGCGCCCCTTGCGGGGACGCGCGGCTCTCTCCTTCAAGCGGCAGCCGGACCTGATTCCTTTTGCAGGCTCCGCAGGGAGGGCAAGGCACTGTAGAACATGATGCCCGCTCCCAGAACCGCCGGCCAGTCACCGCTGTCCACCGTTCCGTCGCTGAGCACCACACTGGTGAGACTCCGCTCCCGGGACAAGGCTGCCGCCTCCTCCGGCAGCGAATCAAGGACCTCCCGGCTCATCACATCAGCCTGTACCGCCTCTGATATCCAGCCGGTAATGTGGCCGTCCGGGTCCTCCTCGTCCAGGCCCATATCCTCTCTTCCCCGGGTAGGCTCGCCATACAGAGCAGACATGGCGGATTTGACCGTCTGGAACTCCATACCCTCAGGGTAATAGACGATCACACAGGCCAGGCCGTATCCTCCCGCGCCTGTATCATCGGAAAATTGGAACGCTACATTTCCAAGGCTGTCGAAAACCTCCACACCGTCCACACCCACAGCGAAGGTCCCTGACGTCCCGGCAGCCGGGTCATAGGGTTCTTCCTCCGTTTCGTACGCCCCCTCCTCCAGGTCCAACGCCTGGATAAGCTCCTCCGGCGGCATCCCCCAGTAGGTGCCGGGGAACGCCAGTTCCTCCTCCGGTCCGCTCGTCTCCCGGCCACAGGCAAAAAGGGGAAGCAACAACAAAAGCGCAAGGACACAGGAAATACACCGCTTCATAGTTTGCCAACCTCCGTATACTAAATTTTAGTTGCTATATACCGATCCTTACGCTACGCTTTTAGTGTATAAAGATTCTCCTGTATCGATCCCTAACTCTAATTTTTGAGCTAACATGGCTCTATTTTCCTCGTTTTTATCCCTTTGTTGTTGCTTCCCCTTTCTGCCTGTGGCCGGGAGACGAGCGGACCGGAGGAGGAACTGGCGTTCCCCGGCACC
>DVGP01000180.1 GCA_018712665.1 Candidatus Pelethomonas intestinigallinarum
CCGAAGAAGTCCACGCTGACCAGGCAGCAGAGGATCACCGCCCCGGCGCACACCGTCAGCACCCCGGGCCAGCTCCCCCGGAACACCCGGCGGCTCTTCTCCAGGAGCATGGAGGCCACGTAGTAGCCCACGATCCCCGCCAGGGCCAGGGAGACCCCCATGGGCACCACGTCCGCGTACAGGCCCTTCTGGAACACGGACTCCCACAGCATGGCGTAGAGCAGCCGGCCCAGGGACAGGGCGCTGAGGAGGGCCAGGCCGTAGCGGAACACGGGGCGGAGGAAGCGGAAGGCCACCACGTCCCCGGCGCTCTCGCTCTGCCGCCGCCGGTACATCAGGTAGCCCAGCGCCAGCAGGGCCGCTCCCAGCAGGCCGCAGACCGCCACCACGGCCATGCCCTCCAGCCGCAGTTCCGCCCATTCCCCGGTCATATTGTCATACTCCGCGGTATAGGTAAAGTTTTCGTAGATGGCCATGACAGGGGAGAGGAAGGTCAATCCGGTGCCGCTGCCCTCCACGCCCATGAGGAACAGGGAGGTCAGGCTGCCCACCAGGGCGTCCAGCAGGGGCGCCAGGAAGTTGATGAGCAGGTAGAGGACCGGGATGGCGAAGATGTTCCCGGTGATCATGGCGCACACGGTGGCAAGGCCGAAAAACAGCAGGATCATCAGCAGCACCGCCGCCACGGTCTCCAGCACCGCCAGGGGGGCGAAGCCCCCGAAGCAGGCCATCACCAGACAGAGCAGTCCCCCCACCACCGCGAAGGGGATCACCAGCATGGCCAGCCCCGCCATCGTCCCCGTCAGGTACAGGCACCGGCGGTCCACCGGCAGGGCGTGCATCATCCCCACGCTCCTGGCGGAGCACAGGTAGCTCCACACCACCATGGCGCAGAGAATGGCGTAGCACATGATAAAGGCGGGGGCAAAGGCCGTCACCGCCCCGTAGAGGAACCGGACAAAGTCCAGGGACAGGTCCTTGACGGGGCTCGTGCGGCTCATCAGCTCCAGCAGGAGGTACAGGGGGATCAGGCACCCGGCCAGGGTCACGCCGCCCCACAGGGGCCAGAACCGGCTCAGGTCCTTCTTGAACAGGGTCCAGTTAAAGGACGATCTCTTTGACGGCATACTGCTCACCTCCCAGCTCATAAATAAAGATCTCCTCCAGGCTCAGGGGCAGGGCCTCCATCATCAGGGGCCGGTACCCCGCCAGACGCTCCGTGACCTCCCGGGCGCTGCCCCGGACGATGTAGGTGTACACCCGGCCCACCTGGGAGGTGTGGAGGATCTCCACGTCCCGGCTCAGGGACGGGGCCCCGGTCCCCTCGGGCCAGACCGCCTGGAGCTTAACGATGTTGTCCTGGAGGTCGCTGAGGCTCCGCTCCAGCAGGATCTTCCCCTTGTTCATAATGCCCACGTGGTCGCACACGTCCTCCAGCTCCCGGAGGTTGTGGCTGGAGACCAGGACCGTGGTGCCGTACTCGCTGACGTCGGCCATCAGCAGGCTCCACACCTGCCGGCGCATCACCGGGTCCAGCCCGTCCACCGGCTCGTCCAGGATCAGGTACTTGGGCCGGCAGCACAGGGTCAGCCAGAAGGCCACCTGCTTCTGCATGCCCTTGCTCAGTCGGCGGATCACGGACTTCTCCGGGATGGGGAAGACCTCCTTGAACCGCTCATACCGGGCGGCGTCAAAGGCCGGATAGAACCCCTGGTAGAAGCGCATCATATCCCGCACCGTGGCGGAGGGGAAGTAGTACCAGTCGTCTGGGATGGCGGCGATGAGGGACTTTCTCTCCGGGTTCTCAAAGACGCCCTCTCCCTCCACCAGCACCTGGCCGCTGTCGGGGCGGTAGATGCCGGTGATGTGCCGGATGATGGTGGACTTTCCCGCACCGTTGGGGCCCACCAGGCCGTACACCGCCCCGTCGGGGACAGTGACGCAGGCCCCGTCCAGGGCCCGGAAGCCGTCAAAGGTTTTGACCACGTCTCTCAATTCGATCATTGTCCCGATCCCTCCCCCATCAGCGCCAAAATATCCCGGTCGGCCACGCCCAGGTACCGCAGCTCCGCCACCAGCTCCCGGAGCCGGGCGATCAGCTCCTCCCGCCGGGCCGGGTCCTCCGGCCGCCGGTCGGAGGCGAAGCTCCCCTTCCCGGGGACGGAGTAGATGAACCCCTCCCGCTCCAGCTCGGCGTAGGCCCGCTGGATGGTGTTGGGGTTGATGGCCAGGTCCGTGGCCAGGGACCGCACCGAGGGCAGCTTCTCCCCGGCGGCCAGGGCCCCGGTGACGATCAGCCGCCGCAGGCCGTCCTTGATCTGGCCGTAAATGGGCCGGGAATCCCGGTAATTCAATAGCAGCAAGCGTCTCCCCTCCTATCTCCGCAGCAGGACCGCGGTGAAAAATATCAGCAAAAACAGCGCCAGAATGCCGATCAGCAGCAGCGGCATCGCCACAGCGCCCCACCTCCTCCGCCAGTCGGGAAGCCCGACTGTATGGTTTCGTTTCATACACCCATACTATACCAAGGCCCCTTCCGGGACACAAGGCGCAAACAGGCTAAGATTTCTTTAAGAATTTCTAAAGCCGCCGGGCGAAAGGGATCGGTTCCCGGCGGATCGCCGGGAACCGCCCTTGCCAACAGCCCAAATTGTGGTATAATAATATATCCAGAATGTCAAAAAAGTCTGATAAGACTTTTTCGCGGCCCGGAAAATGCCGTTACTTTCCCACTGCTGCGCAGTGCGAAAGTCCTCTCAAAAGCCATCCGCCGGGCACCCCGGCGGCAGATGACCAAACAGATTGGAGGGACCCAGGTCCCCTTTGCGAAAGGAGAACCATTGACTATGCGCGACTACATCATTCTGACCGACAGCTGCTGCGACTTTCCCGCCGAGATGGCGGAGGAGCTGGGCGTCACCGTACTGCCTCTGAGCTTCCTGCTGGAGGGGAAGGAATATTTCAACTACCCCGACAACCGGGAGATGGACCCCCACATTTTCTATGAGAAGCTCCGGGCGGGGTCCCTGGGCAGCACCTCCGCCATCAACGTGGCGACCTTCCTCGACGCCATGGAGCCTGTGGTCTCCGCCGGCAAGGATGTGCTGTACATCAGCTTCTCCTCCGCCCTGTCCACCACCTACCAGTCCGCCTGCATCGCCGCCCGGGAGGTCATGGAGGCCAACCCCGGGGCCACGGTGGCCGTGGTGGACAGCCGGGCCGCCTCCCTGGGCCAGGGAATGCTGGTATATCTGGCGGTCCAGGAAAAGAATCAGGGCAAGAGCCTGGAGGAGGTCCAGGCCTTCGTGGAGGCGAAGAAGGACCACATCGACCACTGGTTCACCGTGGACGACCTGAACCACCTCAAGCGGGGCGGCCGGGTGTCCGCCGCCGCCGCCCTCTTCGGCACCATGCTCCAGATGAAGCCGGTGCTCCACGTGGACAACGAGGGGCGGCTGATCCCCGTCAGCAAGGTCCGGGGGCGGAAGGCCTCCGTCAAGGCCCTGCTGGACAAGATGGAGGAGCTGGTGGAGGACCCCTCCGTGGTGTTCATCAGCCACGGCGACTGCCTGGACGACGCCCAGGGGCTGGCCAAGTCCATCCAGGAGAAGTTCCCCGTGGCGAAGCTGGTCATCAACTACGTGGGCCCCGTCATCGGCAACCACTCCGGTCCCGGGACCCTGGCGCTGTTCTTCGTGGGGAAGGAGAAGTAGTTTTTCCTTTGCGGGGGCTCCGCCCCCACACCCTGGGAATTTCGGGGGCTTCGCCCCCGGACCCCGACCTACTTTTCCCTCGTGGGAAAAGTAGGCAAAAGCACACCCAGGAGGGGGACACTTTCGATTGTGTCCCCCTCCTGGGAACCTCCCCCCGCAACGACACAAAGGGGGGCATCCGCCCCCTTTTGGATTTCCCCCAGCCAGTCCTGCGGACTGTCCGGGGACCCCTATCAATTTTACTTGCGCGGCGGGAATGAATCCCGCCTTGCGCCAAGGTTTTCGCCGCTGGCGAAAACGCTTGTACGCCGGACTCCCGGCGAGAACCCTCACGAAACATGTGCCCCTTTAAGAGGCCGGCAGGCGGAGTATTGTCGATAGCCAGACTATAGATTAGATGGCAAAAACCTAATTCGGTGCAGAAATGTCTCAAATCTGATAAAGACTGATTAGGAAAAGGAATCCAAAACCTTGGTTTTGGCGGTTTTTCGGTTCACTTTTGGGCGTACAGCCCGTAGGCCTCTATCCTCACCGTCGCCCGCAGGGCAT
>DVGP01000181.1 GCA_018712665.1 Candidatus Pelethomonas intestinigallinarum
GAAACATTCTTCTTGTATCGCACCCTCGGGAGTATCCAAAGAAATTCAGGGCAGGTCCCATCTATGCGGGGGAATCCAAAGGGGGCAAGCCCCCTTTGTGTCGTCGCGGGGGTGGGGTTCATAGGGGAGGGACCCCATCGAAAGGGTCCCGCCCCTATGCGGTTTTTTGGTTACTTTTTGTCCGCACAAAAAGTAACCCGGGTCCGGGCCGGGGAGGCCCGGGAGCTGTCGAATCGAATGGCAGTACCCGGTGAAGAAAAATGTTTCTCTCCCGCCCGCCCCGCGATACGCGAATCATCCCTGCATCGGCCGGATGCGCAGGCACAGAACGATCAAAAAAGATGGGGGCAGGGGGCGAAGCCCCTGAAGAACTTACGATATCTCTCCATTTTGGACATAAAACACCTTCCCCTGGAGAAGCGCCCCCAGCCGGTCCTCCTCGCAGCAGGTGATGAACACCTGCCCGTCCCCCAGGCGGTTGAGGACGAACTCCTGCCGCTTAGGGTCCAGCTCGCTGAGCACGTCGTCCAGGAGCAGCACCGGGTACTCCCCGATGATCTCCCGGTGGATCTCCCGGCTGGCCAGCTTCATGGCCAGAGCCGCCGTCCGGGTCTGGCCCTGGGAGCCGAAGGACCGGGCGCTGACGGAGTTGATGAGGACCTCCAGGTCGTCCTTGTGGGGCCCGGAGAGGCACTGGCGGACAGCCAGCTCCGCGGCGGCGTGGGTCCGCTGGTGCTCCAGGAGCTCCGACACCAGGGTCCCGTGGTCGGCGAAGGGGTCCGTCACCGTGGAGACGGTGGTGTACCGGATGGAGAGGGTCTCCCCGCCGCCGGCGCACTGGCCGTGGAAGGCGGCGGCGTACCGGTCCAGGAGCCTCGCGAACCGGGCCCGGTAGTGAATCAGCACCGCCCCGGTCTCCGCCATGCGCCGGTTGAACTCCGGCAGGGTGTCCAGCAGGTCCGGCCGCTCCTCGCTGTCCCGGAGAATTCTGGTCTTGTGCTCGTGGAGCCGGGTGTACTCCGAGAGGGCCTCGGCGTACCGGGGCCGGAGCTGGCACAGGGCGCTGTCCAGGAACCGCCGCCGGGCAGCGGCCCCCTCCCGGATCAGCAGCAGGTCCTCCGGCCGGAAGAACACCGTACCCAGCACCTGGCTGAGCTCCGAGGCGTTTTTCACCGGCACCCGGTTGACGGTGATCTTCTTTTTCCGCCCGGCCGCGGCCTCGATGCGGCTGAGAAAGTCCCGGTCCCTGCTGTGGATCTCCCCCTGGAGGACAAAGCTCTCCCGGTCGAAGCCAATGAGCTCCCGGTCTGTCCTGGTTCTGGGGGACCGGCCCCAGGACAGGCATACGATGGCCTCCAGCAGGTTGGTCTTCCCCTGGGCGTTGGCCCCGCAGATCACGTTGCAGGCGGGGTGGAAGGAGACCTCCTCCCGCCGGTAGTTGCGGAAGCCCTCCAGGAGCAGGCTATTGATCCGCATGGGTCACGGTCAGCTCCCGCCCGTTCAGGGACACCACATCCCCGGGCCGGAGCTTCTTTCCCCGCTGGAGGCAGACCTCCCCGTTGACGGACACCTGTCCGTCCTGGATCAGGTTCTTGGCCTCCCCGCCGGTGCCGGTGGCCCCGGCGAATTTCAAAAGGTCCTGGAGTTTGATGAACTCCGTGTGGATGGCAATGGTTTCCATATCTCTCAGTATACCCTATCCGTTGTTTTTCAGCCGCACCGGCAGCACCATGTAGAGGAAGTTCTCCTCCCCCTCCACGGGGACGATGATGCAGGGGGAGATGCCGGTGTTCAGCTCGATCTTCACCGTGTCCGCCGGGCAGTACTTCAAGGCCTCCAGCAGATAGCGGTTGTTGAAGCCGATCTCCAGCCCACCGCCGTCGCCGTCCACCCGGCAGGTGTCCTTGGCCTCGCCGTTGGCGGTTTTGGCGGACATGAGGACCCGGTCCGCGTCGAACACGCAGCGGACGGGGCTCTTCTGCTTGTCGGAGATGACCACGGAGACGCGGTCGATGGACTCGATCATGGTCTTGGTGTCCGCCACCACGCTGATGGGGTTGGCCCGGGGGATGGCGGTCTTGTAGTCCAGAAATTCCCCCTCCAGCCGGCGGCAGATCAGCTGGGTGGGTCCCACCTCGAACAGCAGGTGCCGGTTGCCCAGGGTGATGCAGGCCGGGTCCTCGGTGTCGGCGCAGATTTTTTCCACCTCGCTGAGGGCGGAGCCGGGGGCCACGAAGGAGAAGGCGCCGCCGTCCACACGCTCCAGGGGCTCCCGCCGCAGAGCCAGGCGGAAGCCGTCCACGCTGACCACGGTGAGGCCCTTTTCCCCAATTTCAAAGAGGGAGCCGGTGTGGATGGGACGGGCCTCGTTGGTGGATACAGCGAAGGAGGTCTCCCCGATCATGGCCCGGAGGGTCTTCTGCTGGATGGTCACGGAGAACTGGTCCTCCACCTCGGGCAGGTCCGGGTAATCTGCGGCGGAGATGGCCAGGATGTCGAAGGAGGCGTCGCCGCAGGTGAGGCGGACGTTGAGCTTTTCGTCGGAGGAGAAGACCACCACGTCGTCGGGCAGGCGGCGGATGATATCCCCGAAGAGCCGTGCGGAGAGGACCAGGGACCCGCCCTCTGTCACGTCGGCCTCCACCGTGGTGCGGATGCCGGTCTGCATGTTGTACCCGGAGATGGTCAGGGCGCTGTCCGCCTGGAGGAGCAGGCCCTCCAGGGCGGGGATGGAGCTCTTGGCGGACACCGCCCGGGAGGCGGTGTTGATGGCCGACTGAAGAAGGGCCTTTTCACAGGAAAATTTCATACTTGTTTTCCTTTCTTTTTTTTTCTTCTTTTTTCTTCCGAATAGCTACTATGCTATTCGATGGCTTCCGGGCCTCCCCGGCCCGGACTGGGGTTTTAGCGGGGGCTGCCCGCCCCCGTGCCCCGGGGTTCACTTTTGGACGCCCAAAAGTGAACCGAAAAACCGCCAAAACCAATGGTTTTGGATTCCTTTGTCTAATCGGTCTTTATCAGAATCGAAACTACACTGCCACTGAATTTCGTTTTAACATCTGATCTACAGTTTGGTGGATAACGATGCTTCGGCTGCCGCCCTGTTAAAGAGATGGATGTTTCTTTTGGCGCTCGTCGAAGTTTGTTTCTTATAACGCACTTCCGGGAGTATCCACAGAAAATGAGGATAAGCGGAGGTTCGGTGGGGGAATCCAAAGGGGGCGTTGCCCCCTTTGTGTCGTCGTGGGGGTGGGGTACATAGGGGAGGGACCCCATCGAAAG
>DVGP01000023.1 GCA_018712665.1 Candidatus Pelethomonas intestinigallinarum
TGCACCGCGCCGATGGAGTCGTAGACGAACTCCGGGCCCAGCTGGCGGTAGACGGCCATATCGTCGGTGACCACGTCGCCCATGCCCGCCAGCCGCCCGATGACGCCGATGCGCATGGAGCGCATGTCCCGGGCCGTGGCCGCGGCGGCGGCGAAGTCGGAGACAAAGGTGAGCAGCTGGCCGTCGGCCCGGGGGCCGGCGTAGAATTCACATGGGATGCCCGCCCGCAAAAGGGCGTTGGCGCAGTCCTGGCTGCCGTGGATGCCCTGGTTGACGGTCAGCTCCAGCTCACCGAAGTCCACGCCCACGGACTCATCCGGCTGGACCAGGGCCAGGGCCAGGGGCAGGCAGTTCTCCCGCAGGGCGTGGGCCAGGTACTGGCCCTGGGCGTAGCTGAGCAGGAGGATCAAAATGCCGTCCGCCCCCTCGGCGTTGTAGCGGCCCACCAGCCGCGCCATATCCCCGGCGTTCACCGCCGGGCCGGGAAAGATGAACTCCGCCGCGGGGGCCAGATGCTCCAGCAGGGCGTGGACATAGTCGGTCTGCCGCCGGGTGATGCCCGGGAACAGGGGCTCGTAGCCCTCCAGCATCAGGGCCAGCACGCCCAGGCGCGGTTTTCGCTGTAAATTCATGGCAGCTCCTCCTTCTATACGCATATACGCATTTCCAATCGGCTCCTATGGTAAAACGGCTCAGCCGGAACCATACAGCGGCCTCACCGCTGCGTACAGCCGCCGGTACAGCTCGTAGGCCCGCTGGTAGGCGGGTCCGTTGTCCTCACAGGGGACATACCGGCCCGCCGGGGCGGTCTCCGGCAAACGGCCCGGTTCGATCAGCCCCCCGGCCCACCCGGCCAGCAAAGCCGCGCCCATGGCGGCGGCCTCGGTGCAGGCGGGAACGGTGAAGGTCCGGCCGCACACGTCGGCCTTGATCTGCTGCCACAGCCCGCTGCGGGCGCCGCCGCCCAGGGAGGCCACGGTCCGGACCGGGCACCCCAGCCCCTCCAGCAGGGCGAAGAAGTCCCGCAGCAGGAAGGCCACCGACTCCATGACGCTCCGGGCGAAGTGGGCCCGGGTGGTGGACAGGGTAGCGCCAAAGAAGACGGCCCGGGCCTCGGGGCAGGCGTCCGGGTCCACGCTGCCGGCCAGGAAAGGCAGGAACACCAGCCCATCGCTGCCGCAGGGAACCTTGGCGGCCTGGGCATCCAAAGCGGCGTAGCCCCCGTCCGCCGGCAGGTCCCGGCAGAACTCGTCCCGGAACCACCGCAGGGCCATGCCCGCCGTATTGCCGATGGGCAGGTAGAGATACTTCCCCGCCAGGGCGTGGCGGTAGATGGTGACATGGTGCCCCTCCGCGAACACCGGCGCTTCGGTGCATGCGGCGGCCACCAGGGCGGTGCCGGTGGTCTCGGTGACGGCGCCGGGGGCGACGCACCCGGCGGCCAGGGCCGCGGCGGTCTGGTCCATGGCCCCCGTCGCCACCGGGATGCCCGGGGGCAGGCCTAGAGCCTCCGCCGGGCCGGGCAGCAGGGGGCCTACCGGCTCGCCGCAGTCCAGCAGCTCCGGCAGCATCCCCACTGGGATGCCCGCCGCCGCCAGGGCCTCCTCCCACAGGTCGTCCCGGCCCAGGTGGAACCAGCCCGTGGAGGTGTGCAGGGACTTCTCCCCCGCCAGCCGGCCGGTGAGCCAGTGCAGGAGGTAGTCCTCCAGGAGCAGCAGCTTCTCCGTCCGGGCGAACACCTCCGGCTCCTCCCGCCGCAGCCACAGGGCCTTGGCCAGGGGCAGGGCGCCGGACAGCTCCGGCAGCCCTGTGGCCCGGTAGAACGTCTCGCGGTCAAAGGCGCCGGACAGGAGCTCCGCCTCGGCCCCGGCCCGGCTGTCCAGCCAGACCAGGAAGGGCCCCAGGGGCTCTCCGTCCCGGCCCACGGGGACCAGCGTCTCCCCCTGGGTGGTGAGGCCCAGGGCGGCGGGGCGCCAGCCCGGGGCCATGTCCAGCGCCTCCCGCATCCCGGCGGCGGCCGCCTCCAGGTAGTCCTGGGCCCGGGCCTCCACCCGGCCGTTTTCCGTCCGCAGGCGGTACTCTCGCACGCTGCACGCCAGCAGGTTCAGCTCCGGCGTGAACAGGCACGCCTTCACCGACGAGGTACCCACATCCAGCGCGGCGATGCAGGGCCTGCCGGTGGAGGCGGAAACGGGCCCGCCCATCAGGCCTTCCCGTCGCTGCCGAAGACCCGCATGTGGTGCATGGTCTCCCGCTTGACGGCCTCCGTGATGACGGGCATCAGCTCGAACGCGCCGGTGGACTGGTTGAAATGGCTGTTGGCGGCCCGGGCGGCGGCCAGGTTGTTGTGGGTGAAGATGTTCACCTTGGAGATGCCGTTGGCCACGCAGGCGCGGAAATCCTCGTCCGACAGGCCGCTGCCGCCGTGGAGCACCAGGGGGGTGGGGCAGGCGGCCGCGATCCGGGCCAGGCAGTCTAAGTTCAGCACCGGCGTCTGGGTGTACACGCCGTGGGCGGTGCCGATGGCCACGGCCAGGGCGTCGCACCCGCTCTCGCCGGCGAAGCGCACGGCGTCCGCCGGGTCGGTGTACACCGTGCGGGAGATGTCGTCCTCCGCCGAGCCGTTGGAGCCCACGTGCCCGATCTCCGCCTCCAAAGAGCAGCCCGCCTCATGGGCCTTGGCCGCCATATCCCTGGTGCGGCGGAGGTTCTCCTCAAAGGGCAGCATGCTGCCGTCGTACATCACGGAGGAGAACCCCAGGTCGATGGCCCGCGCCACCAGCTCGGGGGTGAACCCGTGGTCGAAGTGCAGCGCCACGGGCACGGCGGCACGGCGGGCCATGCCCAGCATCATGTCGGCGTATTCCTCCAGCGTGGCGGCGGTCAGCAGGCTCTCCGCGGGGCCGATGATCACCGGCGAGCGCAGCTCCTCCGCGGCGGCCAGAATGCCCTTCGTCATCTCCAGCGTCACGCAGTTGAACAGCCCGACGGCATAGTGCTTTTGGCGGGTGTCCGCCAAGATCTCCTGTAAATTGACCAGCATGGCAACTCCTCCTCAATTTATCCCTCTATCAATGACCGCGGCGGCAAAGCAAACGCGCAAACACGTAAGAGCAGATACTAATAATAACTAATTTATTTACTAATAACGAAGGGAATCATTCGCCGCATGGACTGCAAGCGCTCTCTGTTTTTTCGCCGCGGTCCCCCTTGTTGTCGAGCAAAATCCGTCCAAATCACAAAAAGCGCAGGAGAAGCAGGTCTCTTGCGCCTTCTATTTTGCCACACAACAGGGAGGAAAGTCAACAGCAACGGCAAAATAAATTGCTCATTTTATTAGTAATAAAAAACGTTCCATGTCGGCAGGCCATGGAAAGGAGGACATCCCTACCAACGAGGCGCGGACCGGGGTCTGCCGGCGCCGGCGCCGCCGAAGCCGCGCTCACCGGCCAGGGCGAACGCTCCGCCCTCTCCCCGGAGGGAGACGCCGCGGCCGCAAATGGCGGAAGCACTTTCATTAAAATAAGGGAAGAAAATTTATTTGCATTTAACAGGGCCTCGGATGAAGAGTTTACATCCCGATGCTACACTGTGCCTGTGTGAGCGTGCTACACAGTATCTTAGGGAGGAAACTATGCCATGAGTATTACGCAGAAGCAGACTGCCACGCAGTCCCAAAAGCTGATGATTTTTGTCCTGTCCATGTCCCTGTACGGTCTGGCCACCCTGTTCACGGAGCTGATCCCCTCATTCCAGGTGGGTATCGTGGAATTCTCCGTGGAGTTTTTCCTGTTCATCCCCCTGATCCTGGCTATGCTGTTTGACCCCCTGTCCGCCGCCCTGGGCGCCGCCACCGGCGAGCTGGTGTTCAGCGAGATCATGCTGGGCCAATTCGGCGGCCTGGGCGAGCTGGAGAAGTTTCTCACCGTCACCATCGGCGTGTACATCGCCGGGCGCCTGGTGAAGGACCCCAAAAACCGCGCCATGGTAGGCGTGGCCGCCATCACCGGCACCGCCGCCCAGCTCCTGATGGGAACCGTGGTGGACATCCTGAAGGTTCAGCTGGCGGTGGAGGACTTTGAGGCCGTGGCCGGCCTGCCCGAGAGCGTGTTCGCCACCGAGGGCTTCGCCTTCCTCAACGACCTGCTGTTCTCCGGCATCCTGTTCTGCCTGCTGCCCACCTTATACCTGGTACCCAAGCTGTACGGCAAGATCGAGCCCCTGCTGGGCATGGCCCCCCGCACCCCGGACAGCGCTGTCAGCGGCATCAGCCCCAAGGCCCTGATCGTGTGCGCCGTGGGCTTTGTGGCCGCCATCGCGGCGGAGCTGGCCGCCACCGCCGGCATGTCCCTCGTCGACTGGGAGGCCGAGTGGGCCGGGAACGGCACCGCCCTGGCTTTGGGGATGGTCGCGGCCGCGGTAATCGCCATCGCCGCCCTGCTGATCATCAAGCGGAATGTCGAAAAGAAGGCCGCGGTGAAGTGAGATGCACGCGGTTGAGATTGACGGCCTGACCTATACCTATCCAGGCGCCGCTCAGCCCACTCTCAAGGACATCTCCCTTCAAATTGAGCAAGGGGACTTCCTGGCAGTCGTTGGCAACAACGGCTGCGGGAAGTCCACTTTGTGCAAGGTCCTCAACGGCCTGATCCCCCACTTCATCACGGGGACATTTGAGGGGAAAGTGACTGTGGGCGGCTTGGATACGCTGGAATCCGAGGTGGCGGAGCTGGCGCGGAAGGTGGGCTATGTGTACCAGGACTTTGAAAACCAGATCGTCCGGCCCACGGTGCTGGACGACGCCTCCTACTCCTGCCTGAACTACGCCTTCCCCGACTATATGGAGCGGGGCAAGACCGCCCTGCGGCAGTGCGGCCTGGAGGGGCGGGAGAACGAATATGTCTGGCAGCTGTCCGGCGGCCAGACCCACCTGCTGGCCCTGGCCGGCGCGGTGTCCCTCCAGCCGGACATTCTGATCCTGGACGAGCCCATCGCCCAGTTGGACCCCATGCACGCCGACCGGATCTATGAGGTCCTCCGGGACTTGAATGAGAACCACGGCAAGACCATCCTCGTCATTGAACACCATACCGAGTACATCGCCGACTACTGCAAGCATGTCATGCTCATGAAGGACGGGCGGGTGCGCTGGATGCTGCCCACCGGGGAGGCCCTCCAGCGGGTGGAGGAGCTGGAGGGGTGCAACATCTTCCCGCCCCAGGTGACCCAGGCAGCCTATGCCCTGCGAAAGCGGGGGTCGCTGCCGGCGGACGCCCCCCTGCCCACCACCGTGGAGAAGGGGCTGAAGGCGTTCGGCTCCCTGCGCTATATCCCCGGGCCCGCTGCTTCCGCACCGGAGCGCGGCGGCGAGACAGCGGTATCCTTTCAGGATGTGACTCTCTCTTACCGCTCGGTGAAGGGCGAGCCACGAACAGTGTTCCAGGGCCTGGATCTGGACATCCGCAAGGGGGAGCGGGTGGCCCTCATCGGCTCCAACGGGGCGGGGAAGTCCACCCTGATGAAGCTGATGGTGGGCCTTCTGAGGCCCAATGCCGGGACCGTCTCCCTCTTTGGGGAGGCCATCGGGGAGAAGAGGGCGGAAGACCTGTCCCGGCAGATCTCCCTGGTCTATCAAAACCCGGAGGAGATGTTCATCAAGGACTCCATCCGGGGGGACATCGCCTACGCCATGGAGGTCCGGGGGATCCCTGACTGGCAGGAGCGCACCGACGCGCTGCTGTCCCGGTTCCGGCTCACCGGCCTGCAGGACCGGGACGGGCGCCTGCTGTCCGGCGGGCAGATGCGCCGGGCAAGTCTCGCCATTGGCATTGCCCTGGACCCGGGGGTGCTGCTGCTGGATGAGCCCACCGCCAACCTGGACATCGCCACCCGCCGGGAGATCATGGCGGTGCTCTCGGATATGAAGGACATCATCCAGACCGCCGTGATCGCCACCCACGATATGCAGCTGGTGTGCCAGTGGGCGGAGCGGATCGTGGTGTTGTGCGGCGGGAAGGTAGTGGCCGACGGCCCCAGGGACACGGTGTTCTCCCACCGGGAGGTCACCCGGCTGGTGGGCATCCGCCCCCCGGAGATCTTCACCATGGCCCAGGCCCTGGACCAGCGGGCCCTGTGCTACACCGTGGAGGAATTTCTGGACCGCTTTCAGGAGGGATGAGGATGGAAAAGCTGACGAAAAAGCTATCCGAAAACATTCTGGACAAATTCTCCATGGATTTTCTCCGCAGCCAGGTGCTGAAAAACGCCTACGGCAACGACGACACTGTCATCGCCGCCCTGGACCCCCGGGTGCTGCTGGCCTGGTACCTGTTCTTCGGCCTGGTGCCCTGGTTTGTCAATGACATCCCCTTCCTGCTGGGCTGCTTCCTGCTGGTGATGGTCACCACTCTCCTGGCCCGGGTGGCGGGGCTTGTGCTGTTTCTCTTCGCCCTGGGGGTGTTTACCCAGACTGGATACCTGTTCCTGGTGACCCTGCTCTTCGGTGGGGACGCCTCTGCCATTGCCCCCCTGCTGGTTCTGACCCTGAAGGTGGCCACCATCTCCCTGGCCTCGGTGACGGTGTTCTCCGGCCTGGACCCGGATAAGCTGTCCAACGGCCTGATGTGGTACGGCTGCCCGGAGCGGCTGAGCTTCTCCATCTCCTACGCCTACCGGATGCTGCCCATGCTGATGGAGGAGTTCCAGAATGTGCTGCTCAGCTACCGGCTCCGGGGAAATCCACCCGCCCATGAGACCTTGGGGGGCAAGGTCAAGTATCTCATCTACCAGGTGAAGATCGTCATGCAGTCCTTCTACCCCCTGATGCTCAACACCGCCAAGCGGTCCCGCACCACCGTGGAGGCCCTGGAGCTGCGGGGCTACCGGTACGCCGCGGTGAACAAATCGGTGAAGAAGCTCAAGCTGGCCTCTCTGAAGATTACCTGCAACGACGGGATCTTTCTGGCCGTCTCCCTGCTGGTCGTGGCGGTGGCCCTCTTGATCTCCACACTTCTGTAAGAAAGAAGGTTTTCCTCTTGCGCCTGGATTTTCACACTCACGGGAAGCTGGCGAAAAAGCTCCCCTTTTCCACCGCCTACACCGACTGGCTCTTCGGCGAGGCAAAGAGAGCCGGCCTGGACGCCTTGTGCCTGACAGAGCACTTCAACACCCTCCAGTTTGCCGACGTGTATGGCTACATCAACTCGGTGAGCCGCAGATCGGGAGACGCCTTAGAGCTGGAAAACGGCCTGAAGATCTTCCCCGGCATGGAGACCGATGTGGCGGAGGGCGGCCACATCCTGTCCATCGGTCCCCTGGAGGCTGTCCTGGAGCTGAACCGGCGGCTGAAGCCCCACAAGGAAAAGGGGGCTTTCCTGCCCTTCGCCCAGCTCATGGACCTCTTTGCGGAGTATCCGGTGGTCGTGGGCTGCGGTCACCCCTTCCGCGCCCCCGGCCATGTGCCCGAGCTGCCGGAGGAGCAGCTACGCCGCCTGCAGTTTCTGGACCTCAACGGCAAGGACCTGGCCCTGGACCGGGAGCGGACTGAGCGGCTGACCTACGGGCTGGGGAAGCGTCTGCAGATTCCCGTGGTGTCGGGCAGCGACACCCACCAGGCGGTGCAGTACGGCTGCGTCGCCACGGTATTTGAGAACGCCTGCGACACGATCCCCGCGCTCTATGGAGAGATGCGCGCCGGCCGCTACGAGATCCGGCTCTCCGGCTGCGCGGCCCTCCAAGTGCGAACCGCCTGCCTGCTGAAGCGGTCCTTGAAGGAAATCCACGCGCTTGGCGGCGACTATGTGTCCATCCTCACCCAGGGGGCCACCGCATGAGAGCAGCGGCCTGAACTTCGCGGCCCGCTTCGTCCCGCCCCGAGATCCATCCCAAGTATTGAATGAGGTCACTCTATGGAGCTGCGTCTGGCAATACCGCCGGGGGAATTGACCCGCGCTGAACAGAAAATACTGGATTACATCAACACCAACACAGACACCTTCTTATTCCTGTCCATCGGGCAGCTGGCGGAGCGTCTGGAGCTGTCCGACGCCACCGTGTCCCGTTTCGCCCGGCACGCGGGATGCAAGGACTATAAGGCGCTGAAAAATCTGGTCCTGGAGCAGGCCTCCGGACCAGCCGCCAAAATGGCGAGCACCATCCAGCAGGCGGAGGGCTTTACGCTCTCCGCCTGGCTGGAGCGGCAGCAGGAATACCTGAGCAAGACCGCCCAGCTGCTGGACGGAGAAATGTTCGGCCGGGCGGTGGAGGCTCTCTGTTCCGCCGGACGCATCTACATCCACGGCAAAAACGCCTCCGCCGCCCTGGCCGAACTGCTCCATTTTCGGCTTCGCAGGCTTGGGGTCAATGTGTGCCTGCTGCCCTCCGGCGGCTCGGAGCTTTTGGAGGGACTGGTGCAGGCGGGTACCGGCGACCTGGTGGTGCTGTTCAGCTTCTCCAAGCTCTCCCGCGAGGGTCGTGTCCTGCTGGAGCAGAGCCGGGCCGCCGGCTACCGGACGCTGGCCTTTGTCAGCCGCACCTGTCTGGCTGCCGATGAGACGGCGGACATCAGCCTGTTCGCGTACCGCGGTGCGGAGAAGGAGTACCACTCCATGACCGCCCCGGCGGCGCTGCTGGACGCGCTCATCGTGGCGGTATCGGAACGTCTGGGCGAAAAAGCCGCCGAGGCCCTGAAGACACGGCACCGGCTCAAGCAACTCTACTTCGCGGATTGACGGGCGGCTGTTTCCGGCAGGCGCATACGGCTGCACGGCTGATATTTTGCGGAACGATTTATGGGAAGCATGAAACTTCATGCGCCGCCTGCTGGGAAATGCCAGCAGGCGGCGCATTGTATATCAGGGTATTCAGCCCGCAGATCCCTCTCAGCCTGGTCCATGCGGAGCATCCCATTTGCTTCGCGGGTTCTTTTCGTCTCCGCTCAGTCCCTCCGCTTCCCGCAGGGGTTCATCCGCTCTCCCCGGGGTTTTATGAACTCATATAAGGGTGGGCCAGAAGTAGGGCTTCTCCTTCCCGCGCAGCCGCGTCGGCTCACCATAGTCTGCCCCGAAAGTATCGACAGATACCCTCTCAATGAATACCGGTACCACCGGCGTATTGATCTGAACGTCGGGCAGGCCGGGGTAGGATACCGGATAAGTCTCCACCTGTTCCAGGCGGCGCAGCTCCTCCAATCCCCGGGTCACTTTCCCGAAAATAGGATATTTCCCAGTAATACCGGGACAATTCTCCAGCGGGAAGAAAAATTCACCGCCCGCAATATCCGGCGCCCCGTACCCGCCCAACCCTATGGTCCCGAAGGCGGCCTCCAGGTATCTGCCGCTTTGCGCATCATTCGGAATAAAATAACACGCCTGCGGATCGCCAAACGCGTGATAGCTCACATCCACCACCCACCCGGGGACGATCCGCTCGATGGGATAGTGGTCAAAGACCTGCCGGTTCGCCAGATAGATAAAGCTGGTCACCGCGTTCGGGGCGATCTCCGGATACAGTTCAAGCCGGATCACCGCGCCGGTGGAGAGGGCAATTGACGCGATCGGATTTTGCACAGTTCCCTCTCCCCCTTTACGCAATGACCTCCAGCTCCTTGGGCAGGCGGTTGAGAACTTCGCATCCCTCCTCTGTCACCAGAACCAGATCCTCGATCCGAACCCCCAGCTTTCCCTCCAGATAGACGCCGGGCTCAATGGAAAAAATGTTGCCCGGCACGGCGGCGTCCTGAGAGGAAGCGGACACGTCTCCAAATTCGTGATCCTCCAGACCAATGAAGTGGCCCAGGCGGTGGGTGAAATTGGGGCCGAATCCAGCCGCGGCAATGATGTCCCGGGCGGTCGAGTCCAACTCCCGGAGGGGGACTCCCGGCCTCACCGCGGCCTCCGCCTGCTGGTTCGCGCGCAGCACCAGGTCGTAGACCGCCTGCTGCTCCGGAGTAACGTCCTGGTAAAACCAGGTCCGGGTCATGTCGGAGCAGTAGCCCTCAAAGGTGCACCCCGCATCGACCAGCACACAGTCTCCGGGCCGCAGTCTGGTCCCGTCGGGCCAATGATGGCCGCTCCCGGCGTTGCCGCCGAAGGCCACCAGGGGCGGAAAGCTCACGCCGTCAGCTCCCAGCTCCTTGTAGATCCGCTGAAGCTGGTCCGCCAGCTCCCACTCTCTGACGCCGTCGCGGATAAAAGGGCGCAGCTCCGCCAGGGCCTGGTCATTGAGCTGGGAGGCCCGCCGCATAAGCTCCCGCTCCTGAGGATCCTTTACGGCTCTGGCGCGGTCCAGCGCCAAAGAGGCGTTCACAAAGCCGGCGGCCGCGTTCTCCCGGAGCAGCGGGAGCAGAAAACGGGCCGCCATGTTCTTGTCCACTCCCAGAGGTTCCCGCCGGTCAATGGCCGCCGCCACCATGTCCAGATATGGGTCAGTATCTGTATACCGAACCTTTTCCACTCCAAGGTCCTCCGGCACCGTCTCCAGCTGGTTAATAAAAATCTTGTGCCCGCCGTTTTGGTTCAGATACAGGCCATAGAATCGCTCCAAGGGCTGGATCAACCGCCCGGTGAGATAAAAAATCGCCAGCGGGTCCGTAATCAGCATCTGAGAAAGCCCCATCTGCTCCAAATTCTTCAGTACAGCATCCACACGGTTTTTCTTCACACTGCCTCCACCTTTCTGAGGATGATTTTCCTCATTATATCACGCCCCGCCAGGATGGTCCATACGCTGTACCGTCTTTCTGATTCTTTTATTCATTTGCTTGACAAGTGCAAGCCCCACAGCATTGACGCCTTTTTTCACGGCACCACAACCATTATCAACGCCTTGACAGAGC
>DVGP01000182.1 GCA_018712665.1 Candidatus Pelethomonas intestinigallinarum
ACATGAGGAGCAGAGGATCTGGCTGATCCGGGCGCTGCTGGCGGAGGAGCCCCGGTACCGGCACGTACCGGTCCCGGAGGACGCGGGGGAACAGAGGGACCTGCTGCGGAGCCTGATGAATGTGCGCCCGCCCAGGCCTGTCAGCGGGGAGTTTCTCCAGATCCAGGACGCCTATCTGGGCGCGGAGCGGGACCGGCGGGGCGTGGTGGACGGGGATCAGCTGCCCGCCGTCCCCGGAGACCCCCGGATCGCCCTGTGGCAGGGGGACATCACCACACTGCGGGTGGACGCCATCGTCAACGCCGCCAACAGCGCCCTCCTGGGGTGCTTCTATCCTCTCCACGGCTGCATCGACAACATCATTCACTCCCGCAGCGGCGTCCAGCTGCGGCTGGCCTGCCACGACATCATGACGGCCCAGGGCCACGAGGAGCCCACCGGGGGCGCCAAGATCACGCCGGCCTTCAATCTGCCCTGCCGGTACGTGCTCCACACCGTGGGGCCTATTATCACCGGGCGCGTCACCAGGCGGGACCGGGAGGCCCTGGCCTCCTGCTACCGGTCCTGTCTGGCGCTGGCGGCGGACCGGGGCTGTGAGAGCATCGCTTTCTGCTGCATCTCCACGGGGGAATTCCACTTCCCCAACCGGGAGGCGGCGGAGGTCGCGGTGGAGACCGTGCGGGACTTCCTGAACGGGGCAGGCAGGACCCTCCGGGTCATATTCGACGTGTTCAAGGACCGGGACCTGGAGATCTACCGGGAGCTTCTGGGGGAGTAAGCCGCTCCCTGTAACAAAACTGTAACTGTACTTTTTCCCAGATGCTGCTATAATAAAGCATGCAGGCGGCGGATGCCGCCGCGGGGAGATCTTCCCCACATATACTGGAAAGGGTGAAAAAATGATCATCAAGTAATTTGATTTTCGTGTGACAGGATAGGTCCGGAAGTCCGCCGCCGCGCGGGCTTGTTTCCTGCTGCCGAAAGTCAGAGATGCTTGGTGAGGAGCCGAAGCGTCCGCTTCGGCGCGCCCAAATTGCTCTCTGTCCGCTTTCGGCATGTCCGGAGGCGGATTTTTGCTGTGCAAAAGCATAGCAAAATGGCCATGTGCCGCTTTCAGCGGCATGGCCATGGGATCAAAGCGCGTGGGCCGGGACGGCCCACATGCGCATGTCGTGTTCCGCCTCCTGTCCCCGGACGAGACTAGACTGCTTTTGCCCGCGAACCGGGCGGAAGGGAGGACAGATCGACATGCTGCAAGTACGAGATTTGACATTGACCCATACCAGGGATCTGCGGACCCTGGCGGAGAAGTTTTCCTTTACCCTGAACGAGGGGGACAAGGCGGTGCTCATCGGGGAGGAGGGCAACGGCAAGTCCACCCTCCTCAAGTGGCTCTACGACCCGGTCCTCATCGAGGGCTACTGCCAGTGGAGCGGCCAGATGGTGGGGGACCGGGCCGCCATGGGCTATCTGGCCCAGGAGCTGACGGCGGAGGAGCGGGGGATGTCCCTCTACCAGTTCTGCTGCGAGAGCCCCGCCTTTCTGGACCTGAGCCCCCGGGAGCTGGGGGAGGTGGCCCGGCAGCTGAGCTTCCCCGTGGAGGAGTATTTCAGCGACCGGCCGGTGGGCACCCTCTCCGGCGGGGAGGGGATCAAGCTCCAGCTCAGCCGCCTGCTCTTCGCCAGGCCCCGGGTCCTGCTCCTGGACGAGCCCTCCAGCGACCTGGACCTGGAGACCCTGCGGTGGCTGGAACAGTTCATCAACAGCTATCAAGGGATTTTGCTTTACATCTCCCACGACGAGACGCTGATCGAGAATACCGCCAACCTGATCCTCCACATGGAGCACCCCCGGGAGGGGAAGCCGCCCCGGTGCACCGTCCACCGCTCCGGCTACCGGGACTATGTCCGCCGCCGGGAGGGGGCCCTGGCCTATCAGACCCAGCAGGCCCGGAAGGAGCGGGAGGAGTACGAGGCGAAGATGGAGCGGTTCCGCCGCATTCAGCAGGGCGTGGAGCACGACCAGAACGCGGTCTCCCGCCAGGACCCCCACTCCGGGCGGCTGCTGAAAAAGAAGATGCACGCGGTCCAGTCCCTGGGCCGGCGGTTTGAGCGGGAGGCGGCGGAGATGACGGCGTTGCCGGAGGTGGAGGAGGCGGTGTTCCTCCGCTTCTCCCCGGACATCGCCCTGCCCGCCGGGAAGACGGTGCTGGACCTGCGGCTGGACGAGCTGACGGCGGGAGACCGGGTCCTGGCCCGGGATCTGCGGCTCCACGTCTCCGGCGGGGAGAAGGTGGGCATCCTGGGCCGGAACGGGGCGGGGAAGACCACCCTTTTGCGGCAGATCGCGGCACAGCTCCTGGAGCGCCGGGACCTGAAAGCCGCCTACATGTCCCAGGACTACGCCGAGACCCTGCCTCTGGACCAGACGCCGGTGGACTACCTGGCCCCCAGCGGCCACCGGGACGATGTGACCCGGGCGAGGACCTTCCTGGGCAGCATCCGCTTTGCCCGGGAGGAGATGTTCCACCCCATCCGTGCCCTCTCCGGGGGCCAGAAGGCCAAGCTGCTGCTGACGAGGATGATGCTGGAGGGCAGCGACGTGCTGGTGCTGGACGAGCCCACCCGGAACTTCTCTCCCCTCTCCGGTCCCCGGGTCCGGGAGGTCCTGCGGAGCTACGGCGGCAGCATCATCGCCGTGTCCCACGACAGAAAGTTCCTGGTGGAGGTCTGTGACAAGCTGTATACCTTTACAGAAAGCGGATTGGTTCTGACGGAAAAGGAGGATGTGGCAATATGAAGAAAGCCGCTGTGATGCTCTATCCGCTGTTCTCCCTCCAGGAGATCAGCTGCCTGACGGAGCTGTTCCTGTTCCACGGCAAGGAGATCGTCACCTACGCCGCGGAGCGGGCACCGGTGAGAAGCGAGGACGGGTTCACGGTCCTGCCAGACCGTTCCTTCCAGGACTTCTGCCGGGAGGAGATCGACTGCCTGGTGCTGCCCGGTATCTGGGAGCCGCTTCCGGTGCTGCTGGACCGGCGGAACATCGCCTTTCTGGAGCAGTTCCGGGGAGATGACCAGTTGGTGATCGCCGCCATCAGCTCTGCGCCGATGCTCCTGGGAAAGGCGGGGCTTCTGGAGGGACGCCGGTTCTGCCACGGGGTGTTCGAGGAGTTTCTGGAGGAATTCCCGGTGGTGCCCCGGGAGGGGGTGGTCCGAGCAAAGCTGGTGGAGGACGGGAACCTGGTGACAGCCCATGGGGACGCCTTCCGGGAGTTCGCCGCCGCCACGGCCCGGAGGGTGGGGCTCGACTGCCCGGAGACGGTGTTTGACGGCGTGGCGGGAAAGACCTTCTCCGAGGAGGATTGCACCTTCCACCTGCCGCCGGAGGTTATGCCGGAGGCCAGGGCTTACTGGGAGAAATGCCTGCGGGAGATTCAGTAGAAGTTCGGTGCGTAGGTCAGCACCTGTAAAACAAAGAGACCTCCGTATGACATAGTCATACGGAGGTCTCTTTCTCAATCATATTTTCTAAATATGAAATCCAGTCGGATAAGCTTTCCGCGCTGAAATCAACCAGGGCTTTCTTATAAAAGGTGAATGCCCTTGGATGCTTCGTCTCCATCCATCGCAATGCTTTTTTAGGCCCCAGATAGGGGTGGTGTACCGCATCGCAGAATATCTCCAAGCTATCGGTCAGCACCCAATGCCATCGAAACATACCCTCAACATCATCTCTCTTTACCCGTGCGAACATCTTTGCGCACCAGTCGATCTCCCCTCGAATCTCTGCGTCTGTTTTCTGCGGACGATTTTTCATATATGACAGAATGTGATCCTTGAGTGCCGCTCCCTTGCTTTCGGTATCCAAAACGATCTTTCCATCAAAAATTTGAATGAAATCGTTGCAATCATAATTGCCGTCAAAATGTGATTCGGGATAGATGAATACGTCCAACGGAGTTCCGTCTACAAAAGCCGTGTCGTGAAACGTTCTGTTGCTGCGGGAAATGACCAGGGCATCAAAATCGCTGTTGAGATGATTGGTACCGTCAGCGTATGACCCATAAACGATGATGGAAATGGGATCGTAAAGTTGTTTTATGTATTCAATGATTTGATCCATTGAGATCATCCCCTCGCTTTCGCAATAAAGTCAGTTTCTGGAAGCCCTGTCCCGGTCCAGGACCATCTCCAGCTCCGTGATCTCCGCGCCGTACAGCTGATCTGTCCGCCGCCGGCCGGTGAGGCGGAAGCCCATGTGCTCATAGAAGCCGATGGCCTGCCGGTTGCCCTCCAGAACCAGAAGCCCCACCTGGGGGTGGGGGAGGAGGAAGAGGCATTCGTCCAGCAGCCGCTCTCCCAGGCCGTAGCCCTGGTACTCCTTCAGGACGTACAGGGCGCAGAGCTCCGACGCGCCGGGGAGGGTGATAAACTCCCGGGCCTCCTTGGCGTAGCAGGCGAAGCCCACCACCTTGTCCCCATTCGCCTGGTCCAGTGCCACCAGGGTGCTCTCCGGGTACCGCTTCGCCAGCTCCCGGCAGCGGTCCAGGCTCAGGCTGTCCAGGATCCGGTCGTCCATGAGGCCCCGATAGGTCTCCTGCCAGGACTGGTAGTGGACATAGCCCTTGCCGTCCTGATGCGCCGGGGACATTTTGCGGATCTTGAACCGGGCGGCGGGGACCAGCTCCCACATGTCCCGGATGGGGAAGACCGCCTCCGCGTCCCGGCGGGAGGGGAAGACCCGGGGCGGTGGAGGCAGGACCTTCGTTTCCTCCAGTTCCAGCTTCAGCGCGGCGATGATCTCCGCCCGGCCGGCCGGGTCCTCCGGCAGAGAGGACCAGGGACCGCCGGGGAGGAGGTCAGACCGCCACGCCGGGTCCGTCAGCGCCCGGAGCAGAAAGGCGGTGAAGCTGGGGGCCACGACCCTGGGGGACAGGTCCGGGGCCAGATGGCATACCGGGGAGTCCCGCTCGTATTCCTCCGTTGAGGCGAACCAGCCGCCCCGGCCGTCCCGGGCGAACACCCGCAGGATGGGCACGGCGTAGAAGGGGAGGAGGACGGCCTCCTCCAGCATCTCCACCCCGGCCAGACGGGCCAGACCGTCCAGGAGGGGAGCGGTGTTTTTGTCCCGTCGCTCCACCTGGGCCTCCGCCCCGGTCCAGACCACCTGGCAGGGCTCTCCCTCAAAGATGAACCCCACCGCGCCGTCCGCGCCTTTGCTGTCGATGTATACCGTCTCGCCCATGTCCGCCGCCTCCTGACCGTTTTTCCTCAGTGTACCACCGCGCCGTGGGGCCGTCAATCAGATATGTATGCCGCAAAATACCAAATGAACTGCACTGATTGCAGCCGCGCAATTTTTCGGGATGTGAAGAAAACGGGCAAAAGTGAAGGCTTTTGTTGGTAGAAATCTTTTCGTATTTCATGTATACTTTGTCTGAAGAAACGAATGGAGGTCATGAAAATGAGTTTAGGCCTTGTTTGAAAAATCGAGAGGATTGTGTTAAATCAACAAGATTGCGATAGCGGCAAGGTAAACGAAGGCCAGGAATGA
>DVGP01000183.1 GCA_018712665.1 Candidatus Pelethomonas intestinigallinarum
GTCCAGGGCAGTTGAGAGGAGAGATGGAGTTATGAAAAGCGGCGCCGCCCGCTACCGGGCAAAGCATCTGCGGAAGGGCAGGGCCAGGACCGCCGGAGGCCGGCGGGCAGCGCCCACCTCCCCGGAGAACCGGGCGGTGATCCGGCTGGTGATCTGCGGGGTGATCTTTGTGGCCCTGGTGGCCGTCAAGCTTCTGTTCCCGGAGGCGGTGAGCCGCCTGGCCGACACCGCCGGGGCACTCATCGGCCGGGACGCGGATTTCCAGGAGGCCTTCGCCGCCATGGGCCGGGCCATCAGCGGGGAGGAGGCGGTCAGCGACTCCCTGCAGGACGCTTACGCCGCCGTGTTCAGCCCTGGGGCTGTCACGGAGGAGAACAGCGGAGCGGAGACGGAGGAGGGGGCGGCGGAGGGCGGCGGGGTCCCGCAGACGCCCAATCCCGCCGATCCGTCCCCGGGATCGACGATGACCGCGTCCCCCGAAACGGCGCCGCCGGAGACGGCGGGGGACGGCGGGACCGGCACTGAGAGCGCGGAGGAGACCGGCGAGACCGGGGAGGCCGCCGGGAACATGCCGGAGGAGGCCGGCCCGGCCGCCTCGGATACTGAAGCGGAGCCGGCATCATCCGCCCCGGCGGACCCCCAGGAAATTTCCGGGACGGAGGGGGAGACGGCGGACGACACCGCGACCCAGACCCTCTCCTACGTCTACACCATGCCCGCCCTGCCGGCCAACGCCAGCCTGGAGCAGAGGAATCTTGGCTTTGCCTACCAGAGCCCCATTCTGGGGGCCCTGTCCTCCACCTTCGGCTGGCGGGATCACCCGGTGGACGGGGAGAACAAGTTCCACTACGGGGTGGACCTGGCGGCGGCGGAGGGGGCGGACATCTGCGCCTTTGCCGACGGGAAGGTCTACGCCACCGGGGAGAGCAGCACTCTGGGGAACTATATCATGCTGGAGCATCCGGGGGGATATATCACCCTCTACGCCCACTGCAGCCGGGTCACCGTCACTGGCGGTGCGGTGTCCATGGGGGATAAGATCGCCGAGGTGGGGCAGACCGGCGTGGCCACCGGACCCCACCTCCACTTTGAGCTCCACGACGGCTCCCTCTACCTCAACCCCATCTACTATGTGCAGGTTAGGTAAGCTGGAGGTGGGCTGGGGCTTTCTGGTCCTGGCGGTCATGGCCCTGATCGTGGGGGCGGGGCCGGTGCTGCCCATGACGGTCCTCGCCGCCCTGTGCCACGAGGGGGGGCACCTGGCGGGCCTCCGCCTGGCGGGGGCCCGGGTGGAGGCGGTGCGGCTCACCGCCTTCGGCGCGGAGATCCGGGCGGACACCCGGTACCTGCCCTATGGCCGGGAGATCCTGTGCACTCTGGCGGGGCCGGCGGTGAATCTGGTCCTGGCTCTGCTGTTTGCCAGGGCGCTGGGGTGGTACTTGCCGGCGGGGGTCAACCTGTTTCTGGGGTGCTTCAACCTCCTGCCCCTGCCCGGTCTGGACGGGGGCAGGGCCCTCTACCTGGGGGTGAGCTGGCTGGCGGGGCCGGAGGCGGCGGACCGGGTCTGCCGGTGGGTGGGGCTGGTGTGTGCCGGGGGCCTGTGTGCTGGGACCCTGTATCTGGCGGCACTCCACCACACCGGGCTGTTTCTGTTCATTGCCGCCCTTGGCGCCCTTTTTCCACAACTTCCTCTTGTCAAACGGCGGCAAACAGGGTAATATAGTACTGTTTATCCTGGGAGGTCATGCCCCTTGCGCTGACCGGAGAGAAATTTGCCAGGATCGCCAAGGAGAATGACCGTGGACAAGAGATTGGAGCGCATCCTGCCCCGGGTCCAGAAGCCGGCCCGGTACGTGGGGGGAGAATACAACGAGGTGCGGAAGGACCCGCGGGAGGTGGACTTCCGTTTTGCCTTCTGCTTTCCCGATACATATGAGATCGGCATGTCCAACCTGGGCTACCGCATCCTGTACGGGATCCTGAACGACATGCCCGGGGTCTGGTGCCAGCGGGCCTTCGCCCCCTGGGGGGACATGGAGGAGGAGATGCGCGCCGCCGGCATCCCCCTCTACGCCCTGGAGTCCGGAGACCCCGTCCGGGACTTTGACATCATTGGCTTTTCCGTGGGCTACGAGATGGCCTATACCGCCATTTTGAATATGCTGGACCTGGCGGGGGTCCCCCTCCGGGGGGAGGACCGGCCGGGTTTGACGCCCCTGGTCATTGCCGGGGGCACCGCCATGTACAACGCTGAGCCGGTGGCGGATTTTATTGATATGGCCCTCATCGGGGAGGGGGAGGACCTTCTGCCGGAGGTCGTGAACCTCTGCCGCCGGGCCAAGGCGGAGGGGTGGGACAAGCCCCGCCTCCTCCGGGCCGCCGCCCAGATCCAGGGGGTCTACGTCCCCTCCCTCTACGACGTGGCCTACAACAGCGACGGCACCATCGCCGCCATCACGCCCCGGGACGGCGCCCCGGCCAAGGTGGTCAAGCGGGTGGTCCACGACATGGACAAGGCCTACTACCCCGCCAAGACCATCGTCCCCTCCACGGAGATCGTCCACGACCGGGTGACCCTGGAGGTGTTCCGGGGCTGTATCCGGGGCTGCCGGTTCTGCCAGGCGGGATACGTCTACCGCCCCGTCCGCTGCCGGAGCAAGGACCTGCTGGTCCAATACGGCCAGGAGGCCGTCGCCGACTCCGGCTACCAGGAGATGACCCTCAGCTCCCTGTCCACCAGCGACTACCCGGACCTGGTGGCCCTGTGCGACGGCCTGGAGCCCCTGTGCGAGAGAGACCATGTGAACCTGAGCCTGCCCTCTCTCCGGGCGGACAACTTCTCCATGGAGCTGATGCAGCGGCTCCAGAAGGGGCGGAAGGCGGGGCTCACCTTTGCCCCCGAGGCCGGCACCCAGCGGCTGCGTGACGCCATCAACAAGAACCTCACCGAGGAGGACCTGCACCAGAGCCTGCGCACTGCCTTCTCCGGCGGCTGGAACGCGGTGAAGCTCTACTTCATGCTGGGCCTGCCCACGGAGACTGACGAGGACGTGCTGGCCATCGCCGAGATGGCCAACCACGTCATGCACACCTGGCGGGAGTACGCCAGCAACAAGAGCCGGGGGGTGCGGATCACCGTGTCCACCTCCTGGTTTGTCCCCAAGCCCTTCACCGCCTTCCAGTGGGAGCCCCAGATCAGCCGGGAGGAGTACGAGCGGCGGGTGAAGCTCCTGCGGGAGGCCATCACCGCCAAGGCCGTCACCTACAACTGGCACGACGGGGACACCAGCTTCCTGGAGGCCGTTCTGGCCCGGGGGGACCGGCGGCTGGGCCGGGTGCTGGAGCGGGTCCACCAGAAGGGCGGGCGGCTGGACGCCTGGAGCGACTACTTCAGTCTGGACCGCTGGATGGAGGCCTTTGCCGAGTGCGGCATTGACCCGGCCTTCTACGCCAACCGGGAGCGGGCCAGGGAGGAGATCCTGCCCTGGTCCACGATCTCCTGCTACGTCTCCGACGACTACCTCTGGCGCCAGCGGGAGCTGGCCTACCAGTCTGTGACCACCCCCGACTGCCGCACGAGGTGCAGCGGCTGCGGGGCCAACGTGGTGGAAGGGGGGGAGTGCTACCGTGGGTAAGCTGAGACTGACCTTCGTGAAGGAGGGCCGGGCGGTGTACCTCTCCCACTTGGACCTGCTGCGGACCTTCCAGCGGGTGTTTCTCCGCCAGGGGCTGGTCCTGCGCCACTCCCAGGGCTACCACCCCCACCCCATCATTTCCTTTGCGCTGCCCCTGCCGGTGGGGCAGGCCAGCGACTGCGAGGTGCTGGACTTCGAGGTGACGGAGGACCTGACCGGCGCGGGGCTGGCGGAGGACTTGAACCGCTTCATGCCGGACGGCATCCGGGCCCTGGACTGCCGCCCGCCCGTCCATCCCGTCCGGGATCTGGCGGAGCTCCGCTGCCGTGTGGAGCTGCTCTACGACGGCGGCGTCCCGGCGGGGGCGGCGGAGGCCGTCAATGCCCTTCTCACCGGGGAGAGCCTGGTGATTCAGAAGCGCACCAAGCGCAAGGCCCTGGCGGATGTGGACATCCGCCCCATGCTCCACAGCCTGGAGATGGAGGAGGCGCCGGAGGCCCTGGTCCTCACAGCCACAGTGGCCGCCCAGGACCCGGGGCTGAATCCGGCCCTGCTGGCCCGGGCGGTGGAGACGTATCTGCCTGGGCTGGCGCCGGACTTTGTCCGGGTGCGGCGGCTGGCTTTTTTGGACCGGGATGGTAAAAATTTCCGATAAAGGAAATCTTAAACATTTTTCCGGCCGTTTTTTAAAATTTCCCTGCTATACTACATGTGGGAAAGTATATGTCAGGCGGAGGGCCCTCCGCCCGCGTCCGTCTCCTTTCTAAGGAGACGGACGCGGGCGTATCGCCATGCGCCGCCTGAAAGATCGCGTCCCCCCTTTCGGGGGCACAGGAGGAAGAAACATGTCAACAAAACAGAGGAGGGGCCAGCTCCCCCGGGCCGTTGTGGCGATCCCGGCGCTGGACCCTGAGGCCAGTCTGCCCGGCTACGTCCGGGAGCTGCTGGATCAGGGTGTGCTCCAGGTGGTGGTGGTGGACGACGGGAGCCGGCCGGACCGGCAGGACGTCTTTACCGCCCTGGAGGCTGTGGACGGCTGCACCGTGCTGCGCCACGAGAAGAACAAGGGGAAAGGCCGGGCGCTGAAGACCGCCTTTGCCTATATCCGCAGCCAGGCGGCGTGGGAGGGGGCGGCGGTGGTCACCGCCGACGCCGACGGCCAGCATACCGTGGAGGATGTGTGCGCCGTGGCGCGGGCCGCGGCGGAGGAGACGGACAAGCTGGTCATGGGGGTCCGGGACCTGGGCCTGGAGCACGTGCCGGTCCGGTCCAAGATGGGCAACCGGGTCACCAGCTGGGCGTTCCACCTGCTCTACGGCGTCCGCTTGGCGGACACACAGACCGGGCTGCGGGGCGTGCCCTGGGATATGCTGGAGTGGTGCCTGGCCATCGGGGGGGAGCGGTTCGAATATGAGATGAATATGCTCATCAAGGCCGCCCGGGAGCGTGTGGGCCTGCGGCAGGTGTCCATCCAGGTGATCTACTTTGACAACAACGCCGGGTCCCATCTCCGAACAGTGCGGGACGCCTGGCGGGTGTTCCTGGTGCTCATCTCAGGCCTTGGGTGGTACACCATGGCGGCGGCCCTGTCAGCGGCGGCGGACGTGCTGTCCTTCTGGCTGTGCAGCGCGGTGATCTTCCGGCCTTTGACGGACCTGGCCTGCTACTGGTGGTCCACTCTGACTGCCCGGGCCCTGTCCTCGTCCATCAACTACACCCTGAACCGCCGCTATGTCTTCGGCAGCCGGCCCCGGAAGCAGACCATGGCCCGGTACTACTGCCTGTGGCTGGGACAGCTCGTGTGCTCGTATCTGCTGCTGCTGGTGATCACGGCGGTGTTTCCCGCCCTGCCGCCGGTGATCGGCAAGGCCCTGGCGGACATTCTGCTGGCCATCTTCAGCTACCAGATCCAGCTGCGCTGGGTCTTTCGGGAGGAGGACGCCCATGAGGCGGGGTAAGCTCTTTTATTTCAGCCGTTTCTTCGTGCGGCTGAAGATCGGACGATGGACGGCGGAGGTTCCGCCGCCGGAGGGGCCCACAGTGTATGTCTGTCACCACGGCAACATGCGGGGACCTGTGACCAGCTTGTGCTGGCTTCCCTTCCCGGTGCGGCCCTGGGTCCTCCACGTGTTCACCGACCGTGAAACCTGCCGGGCCCAGTTCCGGGACTACACTTTCTCCAAGCGATTCGGCATGGCAAAACCCCTGGCGTCCTTTTTGGCCGGGGCGGTATCCGGCTATGTCAGCGCCCTGATGGCCTCCCTGGATGCCATCCCGGTGTACCGGGGGATGGTGAAGATCGGGGAGACCTTCCAGGAGACGGTGGCTGCCCTTCAGGCCGGGGACCCGGTGATCATCTTCCCGGATGTGGACTACGCCGACGGGTCGGACCAGGTGGGGGAGGTCTACGACGGCTTCCTGCTGGTGGACCGCTTCTGGTCCAGGAAGTCGGACGAGCCTCTGACCTTTGTGCCTCTGCGCCTGGAGAAGGAGGAGCGCCGGATCACGGCGGGGCAGCCCGTCCGCTTCGACCACAGCGCGGACCGGAAGGCGGAGATGGTCCGGGTCCGGGAGGCTCTGCGCCGGGAGATGAACGAGGGGTGAGGGCGCTCCGCCGCGGAGCTTTTGGGATTTTTAGGATTCCTTTATGATTCCATTAAGAATGGGCGGAGGGGCCCATCTGTAGAAAAAAAGTTGAAAATAGCAGGCTACACTTTCCTCAGCGAACGGCGGAGAAGAGCTGCCGGAGGATAGGAGAGCGTGGCCTATGAGATGGAAAAGCGTACTTGACCGGCTGCCCCGGTGGTCCCGTATGACGAGCAGGCAGAGGTGGGTTCTGGCGGGAAGCGGGGCTTTTGTGCTGCTCCTTCTGGCCATCTTTTGGTTTGCCGGGCGGCCCCTGGTGGCCCTGGTGTCCGACGCGGACCGGTTTCGGGAGTGGGTGGCGGACAAGGGCTTTTGGGGACAGCTGGCCTTTATGGGGATGATGACGCTGCAGATCGTGGTGGCGTTCATCCCTGGGGAGCCTCTGGAGATCGCCGCGGGCTACGCCTTTGGCGCCTGGCAGGGGACGGTCCTATGCCTGCTGGGCGCGGCGGGGGGCAGCATCGGTGTGTTTCTGCTGGTGCGTACCCTGGGCGTGCGGGCGGTGGAGGCCTTCTTCCCCCGGGAAAAGATCGACGAGGTCAGCTTCCTCCGGGAGGGGCGGCGGCGGGACCTGCTGCTGTTCCTGGCCTTCTTTATTCCCGGCACTCCCAAGGACATCCTCACCTATGTCTCCGGCCTGACACGCATCAGCCTGGGGCGGTGGCTGCTGCTGACCACCCCGGCTCGGATCCCCTCCATCATCACAAGCACCATCGGCGGCGACGCTCTGGGCGTGGGGAATTTTGCCTTCGCCGCCCTGGTGTTCGCGGCCACCGTGGTCATCAGCGGCGCTGGACTGTTGGTGTACCGCCGGGTATGCCTGCTCCGGGGCGCTCCGGATCACCCGGTGGAGCGGGGAGAGGAGGGACAATGCCGGACAGACTGCTGATCGTGGATGATGAGGAAGCCCTGCGGGACCAGCTGTCCGGCCACTTCCGCCGGGCGGGATACGAGGTGGCCACCGCCGGCAGCGGCCGGGAGGCTCTGGAGAAGGCCGCCGCCGGGCCGGATCTGATCCTGCTGGACGTGATGCTGCCGGATATGAGCGGGCTGGAGGTCTGCCGCCGGGTCCGGCGGGACGTGGCCTGTCCCATCCTCTTTCTCTCCGCCCTGGGGCGGGACGAGGACAAGCTCAGCGGCTTTGCCGCCGGGGGCGACGAGTACATCACCAAGCCTATTTCTCTGCCGGTGCTGGAGGCCCAGGTGGCGGCCAGCCTGCGGCGGGACCGCCGCCGGGCCGCCCCGGCCAGCGTCCGGTTCGACGAGGAGCTGACCATCAACTATACGGACCGGACCCTCCGTTTCCGGGGCCAGGAGATCCCCCTGGCCCGAAAGGAGTTCGACATCCTGGCCCTGCTCTCCCAAAATCCCGGGGTTGTGCTGAGCAAGGAGCGGATCTACGAGAGGGTGTGGGGCTTCGACAGCGAGGGGGACAGCGCCACCGTCTCCGAGCATGTCCGCCGCGTCCGGGGCAAGCTGTCCGCCGCCGGCGCCCGGTGCCCCATCGAGACCGTCTGGGGCTGCGGCTACCGCTGGAGCCGACAGGAGGCATGACAGGTCCATAACAGAAAGAAGGGAGCCTCGCGCCGCGGCCTGTTCGCGGCGCGGGGCTCTTTTTCAGGCTCCCGCCGGAGCGCGCAAAAAAATTTTTCCCGGGAAACCATTGCAAACAGGCAAGAGTTACCTCCAGGTGCCCTAAGTTACCGGAAAGTGCGTACTTTTCAGGGGGAAAAAGGCGTGTTATGCTCTAACCATCAAGAGATGGTAAACAAAACGCCATCAAAAACAGGAGGTAACAAAAATGAAAATCGCAGTGGTATGCGCCAATGGCAAGGCCGGTCAGCTGATCGTCAAGGAGGCCCTGAGCCGGGGCCTGGATGTGACCGCGGTGGTCCGGGGCGGGAACCGGACAGAGGCCTCTCAGGTCATTCAGAAGGATCTGTATGACCTGACCGCCGCCGACCTGAAGGGCTTTGATGTGGTCGTCGATGCCTTCGGCGCCTGGACCGAGGACACCCTGCCCCAGCACAGCACGTCCCTGAAGCACCTGTGCGACATCCTCAGCGGCACGGACGTCCGCCTGCTGGTGGTGGGCGGCGCCGGCAGCCTGTACGTGAACCCGGAGCACACCGCCCAGGTCATGGACGGCCCCGACTTCCCCGACGTGTTCAAGCCCCTGGCCAGCAACATGGGCAAGGCCCTCGCCGAGCTGCGGGAGCGGTCCGACGTGAAGTGGACTTATATCAGCCCCGCCGGGGACTTCCAGGCCGAGGGCGAGCGCACCGGCAAGTATATTCTGGGCGGCGAGGAGCTGACCCTGAACGGGCGGGGCGAGAGCGTTATCAGCTACGCCGACTACGCCATCGCCATGGTGGACGAGGCCGTCAGCGGCGGCCACATCCGCCAGCGGATCTCCGTGGTCCGGGCGTAAACAGGACCGATCACGGCCCCGACGCTTTACAGCGCCGGGGCCGTGAGGTATGATAAGAAAAATGGAAGGAGGGCGCGTGATGACACATGAGGAGCAGAGGATCTGGCTGATCCGGGCGCTGCTGGCGGAGGAGCCCCGGTACCGGCACATACCGGTCCCGGAGGACGCGGGGGAACAGAGGGACCTGCTGCGGAGCCTGATGAACGTGCGCCCGCTCAGGCCCGTCAGCGGGGAGTTTCTCCAGATCCAGGACGCCTATCTAGGGGCGGAGCGGGACCGGCGGGGCGTGGTGGACGGGGATCAGCTGCCCACCGTCCCCGGAAACCCCCGGATCGCCCTGTGGCAGGGGGACATCACCACACTGCGGGTGGACGCCATCGTCAAC
>DVGP01000024.1 GCA_018712665.1 Candidatus Pelethomonas intestinigallinarum
GTCAGATCCGTACTCCACCTGACCGGACCATCCGCTGTCACCGCTGTAGTCGGGTTCGTAAGCCGCAAAATAATCGCCATATGTTTCTATGGCGTCACTTTCGGAAATCGTCTCAAAGAGCGCCCCGGCCCAGGTCTTAGCATCCTCGTCAAAGCCCAGGTCTTCCATTAACCGCTCTGGATCAATCCCTTCGACGCTCACCTTCAGCGTTGTCACAGCTCCATCCTCACCGCCGTCCGCAGACCACAGGGACGAGGAAACGGACAGCTGCGCGGAGCAAAATTCCCGGACCGATTCGGCGCTCATGGTATTGAGATCCTGTTGATGTGCCACAGAATTGATGGCGATGAGCCAGAGCAGGTCCTCCTCGTCCATATCATTTTCCACCTCGATCCGGTCAATCTCAGTCCCCTGCTCCTCATACTCGGCGGCCAGGCTTGTCACGATGGCATCCACTTGCGTCCGCTCAAACTCGCTGAGGCTCATGTAGGCCCCGCCGATGGTGAACGCCCGCTCTGTCATTTGAATGACTGAGTCGGTATCCGCCGTGTTAAATCCAAAGAAGATATTGGGCAGCGAAACGAAGACCAGGAGGGGGAAAAAGACAAATAAGAAGAGGACCCACGCCGCGACCTTGACAATAAAGGGCAGAGCCTCCTTGGCAGCGGCGGCAGCGGCGCCATGAAGGCCCGCCGCTATCGCCGCCCGGACGATGTTATAGATTGCTTTTGCCAGACGGGCCAGATCCACCGCGGTCTGCGCGCCTGACTGGGAGTTTGGGTTACTTGCCATCCCTTATCCCCCCGTTTCTCGGCTTGCTCCCGCGCCGCCGTTCGTCAGTACGCCGCTGTTCCTGCTGTGCCGAGGTGCCGGAAGATGGCCGCCTGCCTCCACTCGTGACGGTAGCGGTTGGCGTCGGCTTGGAGGCGGGCGCCTGCTTCTGGGCTGTCTGCCTGGTTTGCGCCGGCTTGTCCCTCCTCGCGCCTGTTCCTGCCGTGCCGGGGTGCGGCGCCGGACCTCCCACTTTGGATGCCGGGTGTGTACTTGCCGCAGGCCGTTCCTGCCGTGCCGGTGAAGGCGGGGACCTGTCGGGATGGCCGCCGCCGGAGCGCGGCGTGTTCCTGCTATGCCGGGTCTGGTCGGAAGCTGCTCCCGCAGCACCGGCACGGGGCGCACCCCCCACCATCTGAGTGCCGGCAGGTACCGGCCTCACAGGCGACGCCGCTGTCGAGGCGCGGGCAGAAGCCCCGGCTTTCGCGGAAGGCGCCGCCGCTGCGATAGTTCTTTCGGCAGCACGCGTCGGATCTGCCGGGCGGCTGGTAAACCGCGTCGCGCCGGGACTCTGCTTTGCTGAGGCGCCCTGCCCGGTCGGGGAAGCCGGCTGGCGGTGCTCCGCCGCGGCGCCTCTGGTCTGTCTGCCCTGCTTCACGGAGATATGCGCCTGCTCAGTCGCCGCAATGCGGCTGTCCGCGCCGCCCTCGTTGACCCGCTGGGAAGAAACAGCGGTGAAGCGGGCAGGCTGAGCCGGCGCTTTCCCTGCCGCGCCGGAGGGAGCGCGATGATCCGCGGGTGCATCCGCTCTGGGCTGCCCGGTTCCTGCCGCGCCGGAACGCATATCGGCAGCGCCCACAAAGCGGTCCGTCCCCGCTATGCCGCTTGGTACCGCGTAGGGCCCTTGCCCCGCTGCCCCCTGCCCGGCGTCGCCGGCCTTGGGAGGGGCTGTTCCTGCCATGCCGGGACGTCCGGCACGGGGGATATGGGAGACACCCCTGTGCGTTCCGGGGGTGACGAAGGTTTTCCTCGTGGAACTACTCTGGTAGGCCGCCGTGCTTTGTGCAACGCTGTCCATACCGCCCACCGAGGCGTAAGCTCCCGCATTCTGCTGCCTGGCGTCCGTGTACTGTCCGCCAAACTGCGCCGCAGCACCTTGGGTGACTCCGGAGTGCGTGGGATTTCCCGGCGCTTGGGGAGCGGCGCTTCCCTGCGCGGCGCCGGCCTGCTGCCCTCCTGGCGTATCCGCTCCGACGGGCCGGTCCACTGTCCCCGACGCGCCAGAAAAGCGTGTCCTCCCAAATACCGGGCCTGGCTTGGGTCCATTCGGGCCGCCGCCCGGAGGCGCTGTACTGCCACCGTGTCCCTTGCCGCCGGCATTCCTGCCCGCGGATCTGGCGATCTGCCGGCCTACAGTCCGCACGACGGCATAGGTCAGCGTACCAGGCAGACCGCGGCCGCCCAAACCGTCCCCGGTAATGGCCGGATTCAGACCAATGCGGGTGATGATGGCGTCAATCTTTTTCGCCACCTTGACGATGCCGAACACCAGCACCATCCAGGGCAGCACATCCAGGCCGCTGGGCACAAAGGCCAGCACCGACAACAGCATTTTGAGGAAGATCACATTGGTCACCATGACGAGGCACATGGAGCCGAACATCCTGCACCAGCCTGTAAAAATGTCCGACGTGTTCCTGCTGCCGCCTACGCCGAAGGCCAAGGGTGCGCATAAGGTCAGAACGGCGAGGATGATGTATCGCTCCGCGATCTCAAGGATGAGGCTGAACACCTTGAACATCACGATGAGGCCGCAGATCACTACCAGAAGCCACGCCGCGGCGAGACCGGCAAAGGAGGCGTCGTCGGCAAAGGCGATGTTAACGGCGTCCGGTATGTCCAGATAGTTGATGATGGTCTGTGTCACGTTTAGGCCGATCTCGCAGATCTGCGGGCTGGCCAGAAGTAAGAAAGCAAAGACAAACGTACGCGTGAACAAAAGCTTCGGATCTTCTCCTTCAAACCCCAGGCCAGTGGACATGCTCTTGAGCGCCTGAAAGACAAGGTTGCCAATGAGCAGCGCCCATCCGACCGCCAACAGAATCTGCTGGATCTCAGCAAGGACGGGGATATGGCTTCTGAGATACTCGAAGTCCA
>DVGP01000184.1 GCA_018712665.1 Candidatus Pelethomonas intestinigallinarum
CTACAGCAGGGCCAAGGAGCCCCATGAATTCGACGGCACCGGCCGGTGCGTTAAATGCCTGGCGGTGAACTACAGCGAGGTGAAGCTGTCCCTGCCCGGGAACCAGACGGTCTACGTGGAGCTGGGGGACACCGACGCCCGGCTGAAGCTGGAAGGCGCGCGGCTGACCCTGGGCAGCGCGGACGTCACCGACGAGTACACCATCACCTACAACTGGTATGAGGACGGCGAGGCGGTGGCCACCGGCGCCACCTACGACCTGCCCCTGGACGTGGTGGAGGACGAGGGCCGGTACACCTACACCTGCTTCGTCATGGCCGTGCCCAGGAGCGGCTTCAGCGGCAGCCCCCAGTCGGGCTCCTGCACCGTCACCGTGGTGGTCCAGGATCTGGCCGCCGCTTACGCCGCCCTGCCCGCCGATGAGGAATACCTGGACTTTGACGAGACCAACAGCCGCACCCCTGTGTGCATTGTGGACCAGATCTACGACGCGGTCAACGAGCGGAGCGAGGAGCGGCCGGAGTACATCATCTTTGACACCGTGCCCTCCAACGACGTGGGGACGATCACCGCCAAGCGGGATGAGCGCTACTACTTCGACCCCGACAGGGATCAGTCCGGCCTGTCTGAGCTGAGCTTCGAGGTGGACGACGCGGAGAACTCCTCCGGCACCTACACCGTGGCCTTCACCGCCTACGACGAGCGGGACAACGACTACCCCGGTATGCTGACCGTCACCGTGGAGCAGCCCCTGGGAGATATGGATGTGCTGTACACCGCCGCCGACGGGGAGGCCGTGACCCTGGCGGGGGACGACTTCGAGGACTTCTGGCTGGACAACTACTCCAGCGGGGAGCTGACCCTGATCCGCTTCACCACCCTGCCCAGAACCAGCCAGGGCATCCTCTACGCCGACTATACCTCCGCCTCCCGCCCCGGCACCCGGGTGCGGACCGGGGACTCCTTCTACTATGATGACAGCGGCCGGAACCGGACGCTGATCGATGATTTGACCTTTGTCCCCGACGAGGATTACAGCGGCTATGTCTCCATCCCCTTTGAGGCCTACGGCGAGAACAACCGGGGCACCCAGACCACCAAGTCCGGGGACCTGTGCATTCTGGTCAGCTCCGGCAGCGTGGAGAGCGTGAGCTACCAGGTGACCTCCGGCGGCACCGTCCAGATGGACGGGGACGACTTCCTGGATGTGTACCAGGAGGCCACCGGCAGCCGGGGCTCCAGCTTCTACATCCAGCTCATGGAGCTGCCGGAAAACGGCGCCCTCTATGTGGACTACACCGGCTCCAGCCGGGACAGCGCCCTGCGGGAGCGGGACCTGGACGACTACCTCTTCTATTACAGCAGCAGTCGGGGCGACGTGATCGACGATCTGACCTACGTGGCCGGCAACAGTCTCACCGACAGCTTCCGGTACATGGCCTACAGCACCTCCGGGGAGCTGCTGTACATCGGGCAGGTGGACTTCAGCCGGGGGAACCTGACGGTGCGCTACACCGCGGGGCTCACCGGTGTGAGCTTCCGGGCCAGCGACTTTGAGGACCTGCTGGGCTCCACCGCCGGCAGGGACACCTATGTCACCTTCTCCCAGCCCACCTCCGGCACCCTGACCAACAGCCGCACCGGCAGCGCCGTCTCCTCCAATGACAAGTTCTATCTGGGCAACGACCTGCAGAACGTGAACAACGTCAAGTACACTCCCAGAACCGGTCAGAGCGGCACGGTGAATATCCCCTTCACCATCCACACCGGAAACAGCTCCCTGACCGGCACCGCTCAGATCACGGTGCGGACCACCTACACCAAGAGCTTTACCGATGTGAGGAGCAGCGACTGGTACTACACTGCGGTGATGGATCTGGCGGAGGCCGGCGTCATTGACGGCATGACGCCCACCACCTACTCCCCTGACACCACCGTTACCAACGCCCAGGCCCTGAAGCTGATCCTGCTGGCCGCGGGCTACAGCGAGCCCGCCCAAACCGGCCGCCACTGGGCCAGCGGCTACCTGTCCCTGGCCGCCCGGGAGGGGCTGCTGCCCACCAGCAGCACCATCACGGAGAACAACCTGGACAACAACATCAGCCGTTACGCCATCGCGGAGATCGCGGCAAAGGCCCTGAAGCTGCCCTCCTCTACCCTGACCACCTCCCCCTTTAACGACATGGCCATGACCAACGCCTCCGCCTCCTATGTGCTGAGCCTGTATGAGGCCGGCATCGTGGAGGGCACCACCCTGAGCAACGGGCAGGTGATGTACTACGGCGTCAACGTCATCCGCCGCAGCGAGATGGCCACCATCGTCTGGCGCATGTACAACTACAAGACCAGCAACCCCTAAAGCGCGCAGAAGGCCCGGTGTCACGAGGACACCGGGCCTTCTGTAATTGTGGAAAAAGGCTGACGCCGTTTCCGCCAACGGAACTCTGCGAGGCTTTTCTGACATGCTATCGCGGGAAGCGTATGCTTCCCGCGCAAAAGTTTTTGCCCCGCTTTTTATAAAAAGCGGGCGGGGTCCGGGGCAGGGCCCCGGCGGGTCCAGGGCGGCGCCCTGGCGGGGTTCGGGGTGGAACCCCGACGGGTCCGGGGCAGAGCCCTGGCGGGGTCCGGGGCGGCGCCCCGGAGATATGTTTTACGACGATTTTCGTTGCGCCGGGGCGGGGAGTGTGCTACACTGGAGGAAACAGACCGCGCCCGCGATGAAAGGGGGCCCCGCCGTGCACATCCCCGGCTGCCTGACCACCGAACTGGAGATCCAGCCCTTTGAGGCCGCCCTGGCGGCGGCCCAGGCGCCGTCCCCGGACTACGACGCCTCCCGTTGGCTCTACGTGCCCAACACCTACCGGGAGTACCGGTACATCCTGGCCACCCGGGGCGAACGGCCCCTGATCTGCGTGGGGGTGAACCCCTCCACCGCCGCCCCCGGGGCTCTGGACCCCACCCTCCAGAGCGTGGAGCGGGTGGCGAGGGGCAACGGCTACGACAGCTTCATCATGTTCAACGTCTACGCCCAGCGGGCCACCCGGCCCAAGGACATGGAGCGGGAGATGAACGAGGCGCTCCACCGGGAGAACATGGCCGCCTTCGCCTGGGCCCTGGGCCAGTCGGCGGAGCCCGGGGTGTGGTGCGCCTGGGGCACCGTCATCGAGCAGCGGCCCTACCTGGCCCGGTGCGTAAGGGACATGGTGGACATCGGGAGGCGGTACGGCGCCCGGTGGTTCACCGCCGGGGCCAGGAGCAAGAAGGGCCACCCCCACCACCCCCTCTACCTCCGCTCCGACAGCACCCTGGACCCCTTCGACGCGGCGAGCTATGCCGCGGGGCTCTGATTTTTCGCGTTTCGGTACATACTACCACTGTATATCACCTCTCTGAAAAGGAGCGTGCCACCGACTATGAACAAAATCTACGTCACCGGACACCGCAACCCCGACACCGACTCCGTGGTCTCCGCCATGGCCTACGCCGCCCTGCGCAACGCCACCGGCGACCGGGAGTACGTGGCCGCCCGGCTGGGCCACCTCAGCGACGAGACCAAGCTGATCCTGAACCGCTTCGGCTTTGAGCCGCCCCTGTTCATCAAGAACATGCGGACCCAGGTGATGGACCTGGACTTCGACACCCCGCCCATCCTCAACCGGGCGGTGACAGTGAACCGGGCCTGGTCCGCCATGGAGGAGGACAAGCACATCTCCGCCATCCCCGTCACCGACGACGACGGCCACCTGCTGGGGATGCTCACCGCCGGGGACATCGCCGCCTACGACATGCACACCATCGCCGACCCCACGCTGCGGGAGGTGCCCCTGTTCAACATCCTCAGCGTCCTGGAGGGCCAGCTCCTCAGCGACACCGACGAGATGATCAACACCATCACCGGCGAGGTGATCCTGGCCCTGCCCCAGGGGACGGAGCTGCCCCCCTACCGGGCCAAGGAGACGGTGCTCATCTGCGGCCACCAGCCGGAGATGCTCCGCCAGGCGGTGGAGTTCGGGGTGGGGTGCATCGTGCTGTGCCAGGCGGAGCTGCCCGAGGACATCCGCTCCGCCGCCAAAAACACCTGCATCATCTCCACCCCCTACGACAGCTACCGCACCGTCCGCCGGATCTTCCAGGCCATCCCCGTCAGCCGGGTGTCCCAGAAGAAGGACCTGCAGTTCTTCCACCTCACCGACTACATCGACGACGTCCGTGAGGTGGTGCTCCAGAGCCGCTACCGCAGCTACCCCATCCTGGACGACGAGGAGAAGGTGGTGGGCACGCTGTCCCGCTACCACCTGATCCGCCCCCGGCGGAAGCGGGTGGTGCTGGTGGACCACAACGAGGCGGCCCAGTCCGTCCCCGGCCTGGAGCAGACGGACATCATCGCCATCATCGACCACCACCGCCTGGCGGACATCCAGACCAAGAACCCCATCTACTTCCGCAACGAGCCCGTGGGCAGCACCACCACCATCGTGGCGGGGATGTACACGGAGCGTGGGCTCATGCCCTCCGCCAAGCTGGCGGGGCTCATGGCCGCCGCCATCGTCTCCGACACCGTCATGTTCAAGTCCCCCACCAGCACCCCGCGGGACAAGCAGATCTTCCAGCGGCTGGCCCACATCGCCGGCATCTCCCTGGAGGAGCTGGGCCGGGAGATCTTCTCCGCCTCCGCCCCGGAGGACAAGCCCATCCAGGAGCTGCTGTTCACCGACTTCAAGGAGTTCCACATCGCCGGCCACGACTTCGGCGTCAGCCAGATCACCTGCGTGGACTCCGACCGGCAGCTGAAGCGGAAGGACGAGTTCCTCCAGCTCATGGCCAAGACCAAGGAGGAGCACGGCTACAGCATGATGATCCTCATGCTCACCGACGTGCTGCTGGAGGGCACCAAGATCCTGTGCCTGGGAGGGGAGGACACCTTCCAGCAGGCCTTCAACGTGGAGCTGAAGGACCACGAGGCCTTTCTGCCCCGGGTCATGAGCCGGAAAAAGCAGGTCATTCCCATGCTCTCCGCCCTGTGGGGCTGAGGCGGCGGACCGGTCCACGACAGCGGCGTCCCTTCCGTGTCAGAGACGCGGGAGGGACGCTGTTTTTACATCTTTCCCATATGGAGGCGCCAAGAAATGACACAGGCAGCCATGAAGAGCATCGACATGCACTGCGACACCCTGATGCACGCCTATTTCCACCACGGCGAGGGCGCGGACATCTACCACATGCCGGAGGCCATGGTGGACGTCCGGCGGCTGCGGGAGGGCGGGGCCCTGGCCCAGTTTTTCGCCATCTTTGTCCCGTCCCGGTGGGAGGACCGGGACTGGCACGGCCGGGAGCCGGTGTCCCAGGAGGAGTACATCCGGGGGTGCGTCCGCATCCTGGAGCGGACCATCCAGGCCCACGGCGACGCGGTAGCCCTCGCGCTGCGCGCTGAGGACATACTCTCCAACCGGGCCCGGGGAAAGCTCAGCGCCGTTCTGACCATGGAGGACGGCGGCGTGGTCCGGGGGGATATGGCACGGCTGGAGTGGCTCTACGGCCTGGGCGTCCGGGCCCTGGGGCTGACCTGGAACTATGCCAACTGCTTCGGCGCCCCCAACTCCCAGGACCCGGCGGTCATGTCCGCCGGTTTGACCCCCTTCGGCAGGGACGCGGTGGTCCGCATGCAGGAGCTGGGGATGCTGGTGGACGTGAGCCACCTGTCCGACGGGGGCTTCCGAGACGTGGCGGCCCTGGCCAGACGGCCCTTCGTGGCCACCCACTCCAACTGCAGGGCCCTCAGTCCCCACCCCCGGAACCTGACCGACGAGATGATCCGGGCCCTGGCGGACCGGGGCGGGGTGATGGGGCTGAACTTCTGCCCCGAGTTCCTCACCCCCGCCGCCGCCGGACGGGAGAGCCGGGTGGAGGACCTGGTGGCCATGGCCCGGCACGAGAAGCA